>JAGQOS010000399.1 GCA_020427265.1 Planctomycetales bacterium | reverse complement strand
GGATCAGAACGTGTTCGAGGAACTGCTGACCACCGAAGAGTTTTTCTTTTATTACGATGGCGACAACGAGCGCATGCAGGCGGCCTCCGACAGGATCAAACGCATTTACGCCCACTTCAAGGACTTGGACTGGCGGAACTTCGGCTATGAGGAACTCAGTGAACACCGGGAGTTTCTGCGCGAGGTAAAGATGCGCAGCATCAACCCCGATAACCTGGAGTCTGGAAATCGCCAGGGTAGCGGCCTCCGACTCTTCAAGAAGTCCATGACCTCGATCACGGCCCGACTGGACAAGGGCCAGAAGCACGCCGCCCCCTTCGACATGTACCGCGGTTACGGTTCCGACTTCATGCCCGGCGAGAACGTCGCCAAGTTCTTCAATTATCGCAAGGACAACTGGGACTGGTCTCCAATCCAGCCGGCAAAGGTCCCCAACCGCAAGGGGCTGCTCACGCATCCGGCCTGGCTTGTCGCGCATTCGAAAAACACGGAAACCGACCCTGTCATTCGCGGCAAGTGGGTGCGAGAGAAACTGCTCGCAGGGACGATCCCCGACGTGCCAATTACCGTCGATGCTGCTGTTCCAGAGGATCACAACCGAACGTTGCGCGATCGCCTGGCAAGCGCGACCGAAGCCGACTACTGCTGGAAATGCCACCAGAGAATGAACCCGCTGGGTTACGCCTTCGAAACATACGACGACTTCGGTCGGTTTCGCACCGACGAGTCGTTGGAATACCCGGAACACATCGTCGAGAAGAAGCCCGACGAGGCGCCCGGTCGGAACCACCTGCTGGATCTCCGCGATGTCTACAAGACAACGCCGATTGATTCGACCGGTTATCTCCAAGGCTCGGGAAACGATTCGCTCGACGGCGAAGTGCGTGACGCGATAGATTTGACTGAGCGTCTAGCCGGGTCGCGGCGCGTGCGACAATCGATCATCCGCCATGCCTTCCGGTATTTTATGGGTCGCAATGAAACCCTGTCCGACTCGAAAACGCTGATCGACGCCGAGCAGGCGTACGCCGATAATCACGGCAGTTTCGACGCCGTGATCATTTCGCTGCTGACTTCCGATTCATTCATCTACCGCAAACCGATCGAGGACTAATTCCGTGCTCAACAGAAAAGAATTCTTGAGAACCTCGGCGCTCGGCCTCGGTGCGATGGCTCTGGCGCCCTCCTTCAATCAGTTGTTCGCCGCGCCGGGCGCGAATGGCATCCCCAAGCGTTTCATTTTCATCCGCAAGTCGAGCGGCATCCGCCCGCTGGAAATCGCGCTCCGAGATTTCTCCGACAGCGACAAAACGCTCGACGAGAAGAAGGAGCCCTTCGAAGCCGATCTGCACAAACACGAACTGCCGAAATGGTTGCGCGGACTGGATGCGCATAAGGACCACATGACCATTCTGCAGGGGCTTTCGGCCAAGATGAGCGAAAACGTCCACTGGTCGTTCTCCTCGGTCATGGGGTGCTTCAAGTCGAATCGCAATACGCTCAGCGCGATTAAGCGCACGACGGTCGATTTCGAACTGGCCAAGCTGTTCCCTTCACCGTTTGGGCATGTCGAGCTTTCATTTGCTGGCGGCCGGACCGGCATTGTCGACGGTTACTCCGCGCCGGCCCCGCAAACGCGCAATTACTGCTATGCCGACCCGGAAACGGCGCGCAACGAGCTGTTCAAATCGGTTCTCAATCCCGACGCGGTCAACTCGGACAACGACATGCTGTCCTTCCTGCAAAGCCGCGAGGGTCTCGCCGTGAGCGGCATCAAGGGGCATGAGAAAAAGCGCCAAGAGATGCAGGTCGACTCCATCGAGGCGATCCGCCAGCGCAACGCGGCGCTCATCAAGATGTCGGGATCGCTCGCTGAATTTCTACCTGAAATCGCCCCGGTTCATGCCAACGGCGGACCCAATGCGAGCACGCCGGAAAAACAAGCGGCGATGACCGAGATTCTCATTGCCGCCCTCAAGGCGGGTTTGACGAACGTCGTAACGTACACGATCGACGACCTCGGCACGCCCATCACCGGGTTGCCCGGCAACGAAACCGATCGCGTGGGCATTCACCCCTTGGGCCACGATGAAGCCTTCGGAGGTGTGCCCGCCTGGAAGACCCGCGAGCAAATTCGGATCAGCCACGTGAATCAGATCAAGACGATTGTCGAACAACTCAAACAAACGCCCGAGGGAGATGGGTCGATGTTCGACAACACGATGATCATGTACTTCCCCGAAAACGGCGAAACCCATCATGGCGTCGGTACCGAATCGCCGTTTCTGATCATGGCTGGCGATAACTGCAACCTGAATATCTCGGGTCGCTACATTCGCCTCCCCTTCCTCGGCAACGAGGGTCACAAGACCCTGGGCAACTGGTATACCACGCTGCTCAATGCGCACGGCAATCCGATCGAACATTACGGTGATCTCGATCCCGAAATGTCGCGCAAAAAGCTGCCGCAAACGGGCCCGATCAAACAGTTGATGAGCTAGCTCGTGTTGCGCATTACGCTGAGGTTGAGGTCGCTCTACGCCTGGCCGTGTTTCTCGGACCAATCAATCACGTTTTCGACATATCGACGATGAACAAACTTCACGGCGCAGTATCGTTGGCTTCCGTCCTTCTGGTCGGCTTCTCGTCGCAACTCTTCGCCGCCGAGGCGTTGAAAGTGCACGGCATCTTTCGCAGCAACATGGTGCTGCAACGCGACAAGCCGATCACCGTGTGGGGTTGGGCGCCGGTCGGCAGCGATGTAACGGTGACTTTCGGCGAGCTTTCGGCCAAGGGAAAGGCAGAGGGCGAAGCCGGTCGCTGGGAGGTAGTTTTTGATTCTCAATCTGCCAATGCCGATGCGCAAACGCTGACCGTGAATGCCGGCGACCAGACGATCGAGATGGACAATATCCTGATCGGCGACGTTTGGGTGATGAACGGCCAGAGCAACATGGCCTTTGCGCTCAAAGCCGTTTACGAAGCGCCTTTCGAAGCCTCGATGGCCCACCTGCCGCTACTGCGCCATCTGCGCATTAACTCGGGTGCGGAATCCGAGAACCTCGAAGTCGATCTCGCGGATCAGTTCATCAACGGAACAGACGACGACAAGAATTGGCGCGTCGTCAATCCGGAAGTGGCTTTGGAAATGGGCGCGATCGGATACTTCTTCGGCTCCCGGTTGCAGCGGAGCTTGCAGATTCCGATCGGCATCATCGACAACGCCCGCGGCGGGGCGTCGCTCGAAAGCCTCGTGCCGCGGCACAAATTTGCCGAAGATGCGCTAGCGGCCGAGTATCTGAAATGGGTGGACGAGCGACACGCCGAATTCAGCGAAGAAGAGTTCTTGCAATCGCAGATGGACCGCTGGCAAGAATCGCACGCCAAATGGGAAGCCCAAGTGGCCGACGACAAAGCCAAGGGAAAGGATGTCAAACGCCGCGAGCCGCAAAAGCCCGACGGCAGCATTCGCACCTGGAGCGTGCCCGGCCGCAGCCCCAGCGACGCGGCTTCCTGCTACAACGGCATGTTCGGCGTTTTTAAAGGGCTCAACATCAAGGGTGTCGCGTTTCATCAAGGCTTCAACAACGCCATGATGAATACGAGTTGCAAACCGAAGTTCTATCGCACGCTGATGAAGCTGATGGTCGAGGGCTGGCGCGAAGATTTCAACGACCCCGCTCTGCCGGTCGCCGTCATCGGCTTTTGTGCCGGTGGCAAGGCGCAAACTCGGTTGAATTTCGAAGAAATGGGACTCTCGACGGCGGCATACATTCGCGAGTCGCAGCGGTTGGGCCTGGCCGACCTGAACGATCCGCAGCATACCGCCTTCATTCCGGCCTACGACCAGAAAATACCGCAGTTGCATACAAAGAAGAAAAAGGAGCTTGGGCTCCGCACGGCGCGCTGGGCGTTGAAGACGGTGTACGGCGCCGACGAGATTGTTTGGGAGTCGGCCACACTCCTGTCGGCCGATGTCGACGGCGAGCGCATCGTGCTTACGTTCGACCAGGCCGTGCGGCCCGACGACTTCGGCTCGGAAATCGAAGGCTTTTCAATCGCCGATGAGTCTGGCGTTTTCTACATGGCCGACGCCGTGGCGATGGAAACCAAAGACAAGGCGCTGCAAAACAAACAGATCGTTGTTTCCAGCCCGCTGGTGAAACAGCCGGTCGCCGTGCGCTATGCCTGGGCGCGATCGCCCATGGGGAATCTCAAAGTGAACGGCATCCCGTGGCAGCCGCTGCCGAGCTTTCGCACCGACGCAATCGACTTCGTTCCGGAAGTCACACACATGGACCCCGACGGACCGACCAAAAATTCTGAAGCGATCAAAGCCCTGAAAAGCCAGGCCAGCACCGCACTGCAAACACGGTTAGCGTCGCGCGGCGAGTAGCGCAGCGAACGAAGGAAACTGGTTTCGATTCGATGCCGTTCGTGCACCCGGTGTTGGATCTAACTAAATATCTAATTGGAGGGGATCAGCACAATGCTCGGACGCTGCTGAGCTTTCGCCAGCGGAGACGCGAATACCGAAACGAACGCGAGCACGTAGATCAAACGTCGCATACTTGCACACCGTGCCGCAGCGAGCCGAGTTTGTCGTCCCACGTGGGGATAAATTCCTGGGCGACAAAGCCTTGGTAGCCGGTCTTTAGGATTTCGCGCATGATTGTCGGGTAGTTCAGCTCTTGGGTTTGATCCAATTCGCCGCGCCCTGGCACACCAGCCGTGTGATAGTGACCGATGACGTCCTTGTATTGGCGGATGCGGCGGATGACATCGCCATTCATGATC
>JAGQOS010000398.1 GCA_020427265.1 Planctomycetales bacterium | reverse complement strand
AGCAAGCGAACGCCACTTCCGGACCATGAAGGCGGGATTCTCCCTGATTCAGAACCCCAAACCCTGATTGCATGGGAGGTTAGGGAAATCTGCCCATGCCGGTAAATCTGGGAGATCAAATCGCTCGGGATGGTCTTGTGAAGAAACCACCTAATCAGGTGTGCCTCGACGAGCCCGACATGCCTCAGACGCCCTTCCTGGTGGTCGATGAGTTCCCCGGTTTGCAGCGAGGGATCGCCGGGCCGGCCGTTGGTCGGGACCGCTTCGGAGAGGGACTGCTCATGGCGCAGATGCCACGGGAATTGGATGCGTTTGCGGCCAAGGTTGCGGAGATGCTCCGCAAACTCCAGCCCGACTTTGCGATCAAGCTAATCGGGACGAGCGAATTGCTCGTCGACGGTCGGCGTCTTGACCTCGACAATCTCTACCGCATGGTCTCGCACGACCGCGTCCGCGGGCGCGAGATCGTCGAGCACTATCTGGAGCAGCTGTTCTCCGACGATTCGCTCGATCAGACCGACCTCGGCTTCGAGCTGATCAAAGACCGCATCATGCCGAGGATTCAGCCTGAGTCGATCTTTGAGCATCTCTCGCGTGAACTGGTGGCGCACGTTCCTTTCGTGAATGGCACGGTGATCGTGTTCGTCATGGACATGCCCAACATGACGGTCAGCATCACCACCGAGCAGATGATCCGCTGGGGTGTCACCGCAGAGGAACTCGAAGCGGTCGCGCGTGAAAACCTGAACAGCTACACGCCCGAACTCGACATGCAGTTTGTCGAGTCGAAGGAGGGCGGGCAGGCCGCGATCATCGGCGAGCAGGACGGCTACGACGCCGCCCGCGTGCTGCTGGGCGGGCTGCACAACGCGCTGTCGAATCGGCTCGGGCCGGACTTTCTGGTGGCTATTCCCGCGCGTGACATGTTCGTCGCGCTCTCGGCTGGGCCCACGCCCTTCCTCCAGAGGCTCCACCGGCGGGTCGTGCAGGACTACACACGCCTGCCCTACCCGATCACGGACGAGTTTTTCCTCGTCACTCGTGACGGCGTGGCGGGCACGGTGCTCGAAGACTTCGGCGTTGAGCGTCTGAGCGAGATCGGGCCGGAAGCCTTCGGCAAGGATCTCGACGGCGGTTTCGACGAGGGCCGCGAGGCGGCGTGATCTCGGCTACCGTTGCCGCGTGATCCTGCTCATCGACAACTACGACAGCTTCACATACAACCTCGTGCAGCGGCTGGGTGAAATCGACCCCCAGTTGCGGATCATTGTGGCGAGAAACGACAAGACGACGCTCGCCGAGATCGAGCGCGCGGCGCCCTCGCATCTGATCATTTCGCCCGGCCCATGCACGCCCTCGGAAGCGGGTATTTCGGTCGAGTGCGCGCGGCACTTCGCCGGCCGGCTGCCGCTCTTGGGCGTATGCCTGGGGCATCAGTCGATCGGCCAGGCCTTTGGCGCCAAGATCGTGCGCGCCGATCGCTTGATGCACGGCAAGACCGACCAGATTGAGCACGACGGCACGGGCCTCTTCGCCGGCATGACGCAGCCGATCGTGGCCACACGATACCACAGCCTGGTGATTCAGCCTGGCACGCTGCCCGACGACTTCGAAGTGAACGCCTGGAGCCGGACCGCGGGCGAGGTGCAAGAAATCATGGCGATACGCCATCGCGAATACCCGCTCTTCGGCCTGCAATTTCATCCGGAGAGCTTTCTCACCGAGGCCGGTTACGATTTGCTGCGTCAGTTCCTGGCGATCAGCGCATGATGGTCTCGTCGTCTTCCTTCGCCTCGTAACACGCGCCGGCATGTCAAATCGGGAAATGATATCGGTCGACGAAGCCCGGGCGCTCGTGCTCGATCAGTCGCGCCCGCTGGCCCAAGTGGAAACGCCACTGGCCGCAGCGCTCGACGGCATCCTGGCCGTCGACGCACGCAGCGACGTCGATTCGCCGCCGCACGATAAGTCGGTCGTCGATGGCTACGCGCTGCGCGCCGCCGATCTAAGCGACGGGCGCGGCGAGCTAGCCATCCTCGAAGAAGTCACCGCCGGCCAGATGCCAACGCACTCAGTAACTGTCAACGCGTGCACGCGCATCATGACCGGAGCGCCCATTCCGGCCGGCGCCGACGCGGTCGTGATGATCGAGCGCACCGAGTTGCTTGCCGACGATCGTGTGCGCATCGACGACCCACGCTGTGTCGCCGGTCAGAACATCATGCCGCAAGCCAGTTCGCTGCGCCAGGGCGAGGTCGTCGTCCACCGCGGCACACGTCTGCGGCCGATCGATATCGGCCTGCTCGCCGAAACAGGGCATGCGCACGTGCGAGTTTTTGATAGACCGCGCGTCGCGATGCTCGCTACGGGCAACGAGCTTGTCGCGATCGACCAACAGCCTGGCCCCGGGAAGATTCGCAACAGCAACAGCCACTTGCTCGCGTCGCTACTCGCGCAAGCGCAGGCGCGCCCCGCGCCGTTGGGAATCGCTCGCGATGATCGGTCCGCGCTGCGCGAGGCGATCGAGCGCGGACTCGATTGCGACGCGCTGTTGCTCTCCGGCGGTGTATCGGCCGGCGTGCTCGATCTGGTTCCCGCCGTACTGGCCGAACTCGGCGTGCAGGCCGTATTTCATAAGGTGCGAGTCAAACCCGGCAAGCCGCTGTGGTTCGGCGTGCATGAACGGGCCGCGCACCGCTGCCTGGTGTTCGGATTACCCGGCAATCCGCTGAGCGGGCTCGTGAATTTCGAATTGTTTGTCCGTCCGGCCTTGCGCACTATGCAGGGCGAAACCGACGTCACCCCCGCCTACGAGCGCGCCCGGTTGGGCCAGGAGTTTCGACAGCGCGGAACGCGGCAGACCTATTACCCGGCCACGCTTCGTCGCCAGGCAATGTCGTCCACGATCACGCCGGTCGAGTGGCGCGGCTCGGCCGACCTGCGCGGCTTCGCAGCGGCTAACGCGTTAGCCATGTTTCCCGCGGGCGAGCGCCGGTTCGACGAGGGTGAAGAAATAGATGTCTTGCCGCTCCAGGACGTACGCGGCTAGAGTGTGTTGCAAAACTGGTTTGCGGACGACCGCCGAGTGATAAATGGCGCACAAGTCGGCCGACGCCGTAAGTCGCACCAAACGGGAATTCAACGGAATGAACCAACCCGCCGTCCCCGCATCGCTCTGGAAGTCGCCAGGCCAGTTCCCGCTGCGTGTAGCCGCCTGCGGTGCGTTGCTGTACTTCGCGGCGCTGCCGCCGCTCGCCTGGGCGCCGCTGGGGTTCTTAGCGCCAATTCCGTGGTTGATGTTAATTCGCGATCCGGTGCGGTTGCCGGGCAAAAAGTACTACGTCCGCCTGTGGCTCGCCGGCGTGCTGTTCTGGCTGCTGGCCGTTCATTGGCTGCGACTTCCCCACTGGGCGACCAGCTTTGGCTGGATTGCGCTGGCGCTCTATTTGGGTGCTTACCTGCCCGTGTTCGTCGGCCTTTCGCGCGTGGCCGTGCATCGCTTTCAAATCCCGCTGTTGATTGCCGCGCCGATCATTTGGGTGGGGCTCGAATGGGCCCGCGCGCATCTAATTACCGGATTCCTGATGGCTGCGCTCGGGCACACACAGGTCGGCTGGATTGAATTCCTACAAATTGCCGATCTGGCCGGGGGCTACACGGTTTGCTTCGTCATGATCTTGCTCGCCGCCTGTGTCGCGCGCATGCTGCCCGTAGCCGAAACACGCCGCACGTTTTGGCCGCTCGCGCCGCTATTGGCCGTGCTCGCCGCCGCGCTGCTCTATGGCCGGCATCGCATCGCCAATGCTCCCCAGCACCCCGGACCGCACGTCGCGCTGATCCAGGGTTCGATCGATGCCGATTGGAAGCAAGACCCCGGCAAAGACGTCCGGATCAACGCCACGTATTTCGACCTTTCTCGCCAGGCGATCGCCGCTTCGGCCCAGCCGGTCGACCTGGTGGTTTGGCCCGAAACCATGTATCGGCGTCCGCTGCTCGTGCTCGACGAAGACCTGGGAACTTCGCCCGACGTTCCCTATTCGCGCGCCGATCTCGAACGGGCCGCCGGCGACTTTTCCCAAGAAGTGTTCGCCATGGCCGGCATGCTCGATGCGCCGCTGCTCTTGGGAGTCGAAGCCTTGCACTTTCAGCAATTGGATCAGCCGCTACGCTACAACTCGGCCATCGCCATTGAGCCGGGCGGCGCGATGTCTCAGCGCTACGACAAGAACCATCGCGTGCTCTTCGGCGAATACATTCCGCTGGGCGAGGCGTTTCCGGCCATCTACCAACTATCGCCCATTGGCAGCGGCCTGCAAGCAGGAGCGTCGGCCGAATCCTTCTCGATCCGCGGTGTTCGTTACGCGCCGAATGTCTGCTACGAGTCGGTCTTGCCCCAGGTGATCGCCCATCAGGTGCGCGCTTTGACGTCGGTGGGCGAGTCGCCCGATGTGCTGGTGAATTTGACAAACGACGCCTGGTTTTGGGGTTCGAGCGAACTCGACATGCACCTGGCATGCGATGTTTTTCGGGCCATCGAATGCCGCCGCCCCATGCTCGTAGCCGCCAACGGGGGCCTGACGGCCGTCGTCGACGCCTCGGGCCGCGTCCTCGCTAAGCTTCCCCGCCGGACCGACCGCTTTCTGCTGGCCGATGTACCGCTCGACGGACGCGAAAGCCTGTACTTAACGGTTGGCGATTGGCCGGTCGCCGCATGCCTGCTCGCCTGTGTGCTGCTTGGGCTAGGTGGCTTAACCCCTCTGATTAGGAATGGAAAAAACGCCGATTCCTAGTCATATCTACAGAAAGAGGCAGTTTTCGGAACGATA
>JAGQOS010000397.1 GCA_020427265.1 Planctomycetales bacterium | reverse complement strand
TGCAGTTGATCATGATCGATTCATAACCGGCATCGGCCAGCGCGAAGGCGGCATGGCAGCAGCAGTAATCGAACTCGATACCCTGGCCAATACGGTTCGGACCGCCGCCCAGGATCATGATGCGTTTCCCGCCGTCCGGCTTCCGCGGTACTTCGTCTTCATCTTCGTACGTGGAATAGTAATAGGGCGTGTAGGCCTCGAATTCGGCGGCGCAGGTGTCGACCGATTTGAACGTAGCGACAATTCCCAGCGACTTTCGCTTGGCGCGGACGTCGGACTCGGTGGTATTCCACAGCGTGGCAAGCTGGCGATCGGAAAAGCCGTCGCGCTTGGCGCGGCGCAACAGTTCGGCCGTCGCATCGTCGAGACGCTCGACCGCGCGAAGTTCTTCTTCGAGTTCGACGATCTGCGTCAATTGATCGAGGAACCAGGGATCGATCGCGCACAACTCATGAATCTCTTCGATCGACATGCCGGACTTCAACGCGTATCGCAGATACCAGACTCGCTTGTCGCCCGGCGTCGCCAGCTTGGCGCGAATGTCGTCGATCGAGGGTTGTTGAGGCGTGCCCCAGGTATCCTGGCCGTCGCAACCAAATCCGAAGCTGCCCACTTCCAATCCGCGCAGCGCTTTCTGAAACGATTCCTTGAACGTGCGTCCGATCGCCATCGTTTCGCCAACGCTTTTCATTTGCGTCGTAAGAATCGAGTCGGCTTCGGGAAATTTCTCGAACGCAAAGCGTGGAACCTTGGTCACGACGTAGTCGATCGTGGGCTCGAAACAGGCCATCGTTTCGCGCGTGATGTCGTTCGGCAGTTCGTGCAGTCGGTAGCCCACGGCCAGCTTCGCGGCGATCTTCGCAATCGGAAAACCGGTCGCCTTCGAGGCCAATGCGCTCGAGCGGCTGACGCGCGGGTTCATTTCGATCACGATCATCCGCCCATTCTGCGGATGTATGGCGAACTGAATGTTCGAGCCGCCCGTTTCGACACCGATTTCGCGAATCACGGCCAGCGAGGCGTCGCGCATCCGTTGGTATTCTTTATCGGTAAGCGTCTGCGCCGGCGCCACGGTAATCGAGTCGCCCGTATGCACGCCCATCGGATCGAAGTTTTCGATCGCACAGATGATGACGACGTTGTCATCGACGTCGCGCATCACCTCCATCTCGTACTCTTTCCAACCAATGATCGACTCTTCGATCAACACCTGGGAAACGGGAGACTGGTCGAGGCCGCGCGCGACCTGTTCGTCGAACTGTTGTTTGTTGTAGGCAATCGATGAACCCGACCCGCCCAATGTGAAACTTGGGCGGACGACGGCCGGCAAACCAATTTCGCCCAACACGCGACGGGCTTCGTCGAGCGTGGTCACGGTTTCGCCGCGGCAAACTTCGAGCCCGATCTTTTCCATCGCCTCTTTGAAGCGACTGCGACTCTCGGCCTTGTCGATCACGTCGGCCTTGGCGCCGATCATTTCAACGCCATACTTTTCGAGCACGCCTTGATTGGCTAAATCCATGGCCAGATTCAACCCGGTCTGCCCGCCGAGCGTCGGCAAGATGGCGTCGGGCTTCTCCGCGGCGATGACCTTTTCGATCATTTGCCAGGTCAGCGGCTCGATATAGGTTCGATCGGCCGTGCTGGGATCGGTCATGATCGTGGCCGGGTTAGAATTGACGAGGATGACCTCGTAACCCTCTTCGCGCAAGGCCTTGCAGGCCTGGGTTCCCGAGTAATCGAATTCGCAGGCCTGGCCGATCACGATCGGTCCAGAACCAATAAGCAGGATTCGCTTGATATCATCGCGACGCGGCACGGCAGCACTTTCGGTTGGAAGGCAGGAACCCTAAAGCGAGTAGCAAGTTACGTCGATTCTGGGTCTTCGTGTACAAAATCGCTCGATCTTACCACGCAGCGAAAGAGGCGTTCAAGGGCTGGCGCAATTCCGAAGTGGCCCAGCGCCCCGTTGCTGGTGCGATTGGCTTATCGTGAACCGATCCTCGGTCGAATTCCGCGGCTTTCCGGGGCGCACGAGGCGCGGCTTACGCTTTTTGCCGGAGCAATCGGTTCGCCGTCATGCGGTCGTCGACCAACATTTCCACCGTGCGGGCGCGAATTTCGCCCCTCTGGCTCGGCGTCAAGACGGCACCGCCGCTCGTTGACACTTTGACCTAAGCCATTTACAGTAAATATGTTGTTGCAAATCTGTCCATTGAATTTCGATGTTGCAAAGAGAGCCGGCGTGTCGGAGAAAGCCTGGGGCGGAGTTTTTGGCGAATCGACGGATCAACGTGTGGAGAAGTTTACCGAAAGCGTAAGCTTCGACCACCGACTCTACGCGCACGACATCGACGGCTCGGTGGCGCATGCACAAATGTTGGCCAAAGTTGGCCTCCTTTCCGAAGACGAATGCCAGCAAATTGAGCAACAACTCGCCCAAATTCGCCAGCAAATTGAGCAGGGCGAGTTCCGCTACGACATTGCGCTCGAAGACATCCACATGCACATCGAGCGGGCGCTGGTCGAGCGGTTGGGCGACACGGGGCGAAAACTCCATACGGCCCGCAGCCGCAACGATCAGGTTTCGACCGACATCCGGCTCTGGGTGCGCGCGAGCATCGACCGGGTTTCCGATCTCTTGCTCGACTTGCAACGGGCATTCCTTGGTCGGTGTGAAGCCGACCTCGACATCATCCTTCCCGGCTACACACACATGCAGCGGGCCCAACCCGTGCTCGCTCCACACTACTGGCTTGCTTATTGCGAAAAACTGGAGCGCGACCGTCAACGGCTCGGCGACTGCCGTCGCCGCGCGAATCAACTCCCGCTCGGCGCGGCTGCCATGGCGGGCACGAGCTTACCGATCGACCGATTGGACGTTGCCGACCGTCTTGGTTTCGAAGGGGTCGCGGCGAACAGCCTCGATATTTCGAGCGACCGCGACTTTCTGCTCGAGTTCGCCTTCGTGCTTGCGCTCATCGCCGAGCACCTGAGCGGCTGGGCTGAAGAATGGATTTTATGGGCGACCGTCGAGTTCGACTTTATACGTCTGCCGCAAACCTTCTGCACGGGCAGTTCGATCATGCCCCAGAAGATCAACCCGGACGTTCTGGAGTTGATTCGCGGCAAGACGGCCCGCGTGGTGGGTAACCTTCAAGGGCTGCTTGTTTTGGTCAAGGGCCTGCCGATGGCTTATAACCGAGACCTGCAAGAAGACAAGCAACCCATCTTCGACTCATTCGACACGGTCAGCGCGTGTCTCGAGCTGGCGGCGCCGCTGGTCGCCGGCGCGGAGTTGAAGCGTGAATCGATCGCTGCGCGGCTCGACCGAGGTTTTCTCGATGCGACAACGTTCATGGAGTACCTGATTCGTCGCGGCACACCCCAACGCAGCGCCCACCATTTGGTTGGCCAACTTGTGGCGACGGCGATGGCGAAAAACTGCCGACTCAGCGACTTGCCGCTCGACGATTACCGCTCGCTCGATGAGTCGCTCGACGAGTCGGTTTATGAAGTGCTCGGCGTGGAGCGCGCCGTAGCGTCGTTTCAAAGCTATGGTTCGACCGGACCGGAACAGGTCGCCTCGCAAATCGCGCGCTGGCGACAAGCGCTCGGCGCAGCACCCAAGAACAACTAAACGATGCGCCCGATGATCCAACACCCCCGACAAATCGACCGCCGAACAACATGCCTGGCGATGTTCGCCCTTCTGCTCTTCGCCGGCCCACCAGCAACCGCCCAGGACAATGGCCAAGGCGCCTCGTTTGAACTGCCCGATCCGGCGGTCGACGCCATTCTATCGTCGAACCCGCAAACACCCGCAGCCATCTTGCAAGCGACTCTGTCGCTGACCGATCTGGGCCGGCCGCAGCTCGCGCGCGATATGTTCGGCAATCTAGTCAAGCTCAAGCTGAACGAAGGGCAGCAAGCCGATCTCGTCGAAGCCGCTGGGTCTGACAAGATGTTTCGCCTGCTCGCGCTCGACAATTTGGGTGACGAAGCGCGCAAGTTCGCCAGCAGCGCTCTCGCTGCGGCCGACAAGCGAGCGCGCGATCCCAAACGCCTGGCCAAGTTGATCGAGCTACTCCAAAGCGAATCGGCCGAAACTCGCCGCTCGGCGTTGGTCGATTTGAAGGAGGGTCGTGAAGCCGCCGTTGCCGCCCTGTTAGCAGCACTGGCCGACGATGATCGGGCGGCGGATCATCCGCTCGTTGCCTCGGCGATTCTGTCGCTCGCGCCGATTGCGGCTGGCCCGATCTTCGGCGCGTTGGAAACGGAACAGGCGGGATTCAAGGCGCGCGTGATTTCACTTGTGCCGCACGTAAAAATTCCCGGCGCGGCGTATTACCTGATCGGCCCGGCGCTCGACGAATCGCAGCCCGATGTTCGCGCGGCCGCTCGAAGGGCGCTGCAGCGAATGCTTGGCCAATCGCCGCCAAGCAAGCGCGTGGTCGAAGTTCTTGACCGCCACATTTTGCATCTGCTCACGAGCCCCGCTCCGTTGGATGTGGATCACGCAGGCAACGTCGTCTTATGGCACTGGGACGACAGAAAGCGATCACTAAGCCAACAGATTGTTGCCGCCGAGAAGGCCGGAGCGCTGCTTGCGGCGCGTCTCGCCCGCCACTTGGTGGCGCTGCCTGCCGAGTTTGAAGGCGATCGCATCGCCGCGCTAGCCGTGATACTCGAAGCCGACCGGGTGCGCGTTGGCAACGGCGCGCCGCTGCCAACCGGTCCGCGCGACGCTCTCAGCGTGGCCGCGAACTTGGCAAGTCACGACATCGAGCGAATCCTTGTTCGCTCGATGCAACTCGAACTGCCGGGC
>JAGQOS010000396.1 GCA_020427265.1 Planctomycetales bacterium | reverse complement strand
GCGATCGAATTCCGCGCGTAGCGGCAAGGCCGGTTCGCGGTCGCGCGTTTCGTCGCTGTCGAGCGAACCGTCGTTGCGGAAGGTCGCCGAGCCGGTGGTCGAGCGCTCCGGCTTCGGCAAGTCTTCCAACTCTTTCTCGACCTGCACATCGACGAGATAACCACCGCCCGTAGGAATCACGCGCAGCGTGGCTCGGCGGCGAATGGTTTGCAGCGTGCTTTCCCAACGGTTGAATGATCCGACCGAATCGCGCCGATGCGGCTCCAGGATCGTCGCCCCGCCCTGAGGAAACGTGTCGATGCGTCCCTCGGTCAACACATCTTCGTAAATTCGCACACGCTGCTCGTGCTCGATGCGAAAATAGTCGTCCACTACGTCGACGATCTGGTCCCAGGCAAAGTCGTGATTGGCGACCGGCACCTGCAGCGGATTGGGAAACGCCCCGTAGGCGTCGACCGGAGCATTCCAGCTAGGTGGCGGAAAACCCGGTATCGGCGCGTATTGGCAGCCGGCGGCAAGAGCGGCAGCAAGGACAAGCAACGTACGCAGCATCGGAAAAACTCGACCTATTTCAGTGCGAAGGGGGCGGGAGTGTCGCGAATTCGGCCATAATTCGCAAGGGCAGACGGCAAGAAACGCGATTGGCGGGAACTAAACGCCGGTGGGAATCGTCTCAACGATTAGAGAAGGCGCAGCCGCCGTGGAAACCGTTTCCCGGTGATGCTCAACGCCCCATTCTGACCAGTTGCCGTAAACTCGCGATCTTATTCCCTTCGGGAGGTCTCCCATAATGGCTGCATCGGCTTTTCGCCCCACGCGCATGCTGGCGCTGCTCGCGCTCGCTTCTTTATTTTTGCCTGCTGTGGCCCGGGCCCAAGGCGTGTTGATCGATATCGATCCGAATCATTCGATTCGTTTGCCCCGGCCGATTCTCGTGCACATTCGTCGTCCCTCCCCGGCGCCACAACCGCCGGAAAGCTACAAGATCAAAGAATTGGCGGTCGACGCCACGCTCAAGGACCAGGTCGCCAAGGTTCAAGTGTCGCAGTCGTTCGTCAATACCGGCAGCCGACAGATGGAAGTTTGCTTCGTGTTTCCGCTCCCCTATGACGGCGCGGTGGATCGGCTCACGCTGCTGGTCGACGGCAAGGAATTTCCAGCCAAGCTGATGCAGGCCGACGAAGCGCGCTCGCTCTACGAATCGATCGTGCGCAAAAACAAGGACCCGGCGCTGCTCGAATGGCTCGGCGCGGGGCTCTTCAAAACGAGCGTGTTCCCCGTTCCACCGGGTGCGGAACGCAAGGTCACGCTGCGTTATTCGCAGATCTGCCGCAAGAACCAAGGCCTGACCGAATTCGTCTTCCCATTGAGCACGGCCAAGTACACGTCGCATCCGGTCGAATCGGTGCGGCTGCGCGTGGCGATCGAGTCGGCCAGCGCCATCAAGAACATTTACAGTCCGACCCATGCCGTTGGCATCAAACGGCCGGGCGATCACAGCGCGGTAGCCGAATTCGAGCGTCAGAACGAAGTGCCCACGTCCGACTTCCGGCTCTTCTACGATGTCGGCAAAGGCGTGGTCGGCACAAGCGTTATCAGCTATCGCCCCGACAAACAGGAAGATGGTTACTTCCTGCTGCTCGCCAGCCCTAAGATCGAAGCCAAGGACGAGAGGCGTCCGGCGAAGACCGTTGTCTTTGTCGTCGATCGCTCGGGAAGCATGAGCGGCAAAAAAATCGAACAGGCCAAGGGGGCGTTGAAGTTCGTGCTCAATAACCTGCGCAAAGGCGATCTGTTCAACATCGTGGCTTACGACAGCGAAGTCGAATCGTTCCGTCCCGAGCTGCAAAAGTTCGACGAAGAGTCGCGCAGCGCGGCGTTCGGGTTTGTGGAAGGCATCTATGCCGGCGGCAGCACAAACATCGAAGGCGCGCTGAAGTCGGCCTTCGGCCAGTTGACCGATTCGAGCCGCCCGACCTACGTCATCTTCCTGACCGACGGCCTGCCGACCGTGGGTGAAACCAACGAAGCGAAGATCGTCGCCAGCGCGGAGCAGGCGAACAACGTGCATGCGAGGCTGTTCTCGTTCGGCGTTGGTTACGACGTGAATAGCCGACTGCTCGACAAACTCGTGCGCGCCAACTTCGGCCAAAGCGACTACGTGAGCCCCGACGAAGACATCGAGGCCAAGGTCAGCCAGTTCTATCAGCGAATCGGCGCCCCGGTCATGACCGGGCTCGACATCCAGTTCGATCTCGAAGGCCTCAAAGCCGCCGACGGCAAGGCCGTGAATCGCGTTTACCCGCGCGAAACGCTCGACCTGTTTGCCGGCGAGCAGCTCGTGCTGGTCGGCCGGTACAAGAAGCCAGGCGACGCCAAGGTGACCGTCCGCGGCCGAGTGGGCGATCACGATGAGTCGTTCGACTTCCCGGCAAAGCTCGTCAAGAAGAGTAACGACGAAACGAACGCCTTCGTCGAAAAGCTATGGGCCATGCGCCGTGTGGGCGAGATCATCGACGAACTCGACCTGAAGGGGAAGAACGACGAATTGGTCAAGGAGCTTGTCGAACTGGCGACCAAACATGGCATTCTCACACCCTACACGTCGTTCCTGGCCGATGAAAACGCCAATCTGGGCGCCGTGGCCGACAACCGACGCCAGGCCAACGAGCGACTCGATCTGCTGGAACGAGCCGCGGGCGAATCGGGCTTTGCCCAGCGCAAAGCGAAGGCCGCGTTCCAGAACGCGACCGAAGCCCCGGCGGCGGCCGACGCCTCGGGTCGGGCGCGCTACTTCTCGGCTGATGAAGAAAAGGAAGTTGTCGTCGACTCGGTGCGGAATCTCGGCTCGAAAACCTTCTATCGTCGCGATGACCGTTGGGTTGAGTCGCGGCTGGCCGACCGGCAGGACAATGTCGACCGTCAAAGCGTGGCGCGCTACAGCGACGAGTACTTCCGGCTCGTCCGCGAGCACGGCAAGCAACTGACCCAATACCTGATTCTCGAAGAACCGGTCGAACTGCAGCTTGGCGAACAGGTCTACCTGTTCGAGTAGTAACAATCGTAGCGATTGGTGGAACGCCTCGCGGCGTGACCTATAATGGAGCAGGTACTTCCCGCTCCTGTCACGCCGCCAGTGCGACCCATGGCCAAACGCGCAGCAAAATCGAAGCCGGCGACCGAGTCGCCATCGCCCCGCACCGAACGCGGCGTGTTCGAGAAACTGGGTGAGCGCATCGACGCCATTCCCGAAGTGCAGGCCGCCGAAGCGGCCGTGCGCACGGCGCGCGAAGAATTGGAAAAGGCCCAAGCCCTCTGCCAGAAAGTTCGCGAGCAAGCGAGCGCTACGATCGACGACGCGCGCGAACAAAGCCTCGGCGACTGGGTCGATGCATCGCTCGAGGCCGTCCGCAAACATCCCGCCGCCGGTGTTTCGCTGGCGTTTGCCGCCGGCATGTTCCTTGGTCGCCTGCTGCGAAAATAGGAGCGGCCGACGATGAACGATCTGGAATATCTGCACCAAGTTGGCCGAGCCCGCTCCCGCATCGCGCGGTCGCGGCAGCAGTTCGAACGCCGCGTTCGGCGCGAGCTAACGCCCGGTGTGCACGTGGGTCGCTGGTTCGAAAACAGGCCGACGGCCCGTTGGGGTAAATGGCTGCCGCTGCTGGCCGCCGTGATCGCCGGCTGGTGGCTCGTACGCCGAGCCGACGGAGACGAGGATCTGCAACCGGAGCCGAGCAAACCATGACCGAGCCCCATT
Organism: Planctomycetales bacterium; assembly: GCA_020427265.1. Taxonomy (GTDB): domain Bacteria; phylum Planctomycetota; class Planctomycetia; order Pirellulales; family JAGQOS01; genus JAGQOS01. The sequence continues at coordinate 1,071 of JAGQOS010000396.1, read as the reverse complement.
CGCCAGAACCTGCGCCTTCGTGGCGCAAGGAACTCGACGCCCTGCGGGCCGATGCCGCCGAGTTGGCCGCCGCGCGCGTGGAACTGGCTCGTTTGGAATTGAATGCCGCGGCGCAATTGGGAAAGCGCCTCGGCACGATGGCCGCGTGTTCCGGCCTGTTGTTGACCTCGGGGCTGACGCTGCTCATGACGCAGTTGGCCCGTTTCATGGCCCGACAATTCGGCGGTTCGCCGGCAGCCTGGACCGCGGCATTCGCCTTCCTCGCCATCCTGGTTGGCTTGCTAGGCTTCGGCTGGATCTCGCGTCGTCTGCATCGCGACTTCCGCCCGCTCTCGCAAACGCTCGAAGAACTGCGCGAAGACGCTCGCTGGCTACGCGAATGGCTCGGCAGTACAGAGCAAGAAAACTAGAGCGTGTTGCTGCTACAGGCCAAAGCTTCGGTTACACGACGGCCAATGCTGCGCGAATCCTATCGCAACCCCTGGCGGATCCGCTGCCAATCTGAATGCCCTAACATTCGAACATCAGGATTGGTTTTGCAGACGACTGAACGGGGCGCGGGAACAGCGTCCTAGAGACCATATCCATTCTGACAAGCAGGTGAAGTTCGCCCTGCTACGCTTGTCGATTCCGAATGCCTACATCGCTGGCCAGCCAATGGCGTACTGGCTCTAATAATTGCCATCCATGCCGAGCCGCATCTTGAGTTCTTCGAATTCTTCGGCGAAGCGGTCGCTGGTCGAATGGACGTGTTCGGCCTCGGTGATGAACTTCATGTCGTCGGCGCAGATGATCTCACGATCTCGGAGCACTTCTTCGTATTCGTGCAGTTCCGAGCCGTACACAATCAGCAGCTTGTGCTCGTCGAACTGAACCTCTTGCGGGATGCCGGGGTTCAGCACGGCGATGCCCGTGCAGCCATCGTGGGTGAGCAAGTCTTCGAAGTCGCAGAGTATGCTCTTGAGCACCGGCATATCGATATGCTCGCGGTACAAGTCGACATGGCCGCGAGCGCCATGGTCGTGACTCGTTTCGAGCACCACGTCGACCACCGGGCCGAGCGGATCGAGC
>JAGQOS010000395.1 GCA_020427265.1 Planctomycetales bacterium | reverse complement strand
AGTGGCGGAATTGGCAGACGCAGCGGACTTAAAATCCGCTGGGGGGTAACCCTCGTGCGGGTTCGAGTCCCGCCTCGGCCATTTTGCAGATTGCCGGATTGCGCTCACTCTCGCATGTTTTGCCTGACCAGGCGGTCGGAGGCTTGCGAAGATGGATGTGTATGGTTCGGCCATGCGTCGGAATAGAATGCTGCCGAGCGACCGTTGCACGACCAGCCGGCAACGACGTCATGTGAGCCGTCTCGGTCTTGCCAAAGTCTGGTCGAATTCGCGAATCACGCCGGTTTTCTCGTTCGATTTCGCTTCACATAGACGCTGCAATAACGATTGTTTGGCTAAATGTCGGATGATGGCGACGTTCTAAGACAGGCAAACGTCGACGAATTCAGAATGCGACATCGAACGCCTATGCCAAGTCACGCCGATGTCGGTGGCGGCCCGCGGCGAGCACTGCAAGTCCGAGTACCGCAAGGAGCAAGGCCGACGGTTCGGGCACGATGGCGAAGAAATTGTCGAATGTGGCATCGGCCGTTTGATCGAACGCCGCCGAAATGTCGGTAACGAACAGGCCGACTTCACCCTCGACATAAGTCGAGTCGTTGGCTGTAACCGTTACCAGGGGCGTCGAGAGATTGCCCAAGCTAAACACTTGCCCGGTTAGCGAACTACCGACATTCGTGAATTCCAAGCGATAGTCGAGCGCCGGATTGAGCACCAACGGCGCCGTTCCTAGGATTGCCGGAATCTCATTATCGAGCCGCGTGATGGCGACCACGTCGTCATCAGGCGAATAAACGAACGCATATCCATCGAACGTGCCGAGTCCAACTTGGCGTGTGCGCGTCACGATTCCAAACGACTGATCCAACCCATCGTCCCAGCTAACAAGATCGACGCCGACCCGCGCATTCTGATACGGCTGCACATTCCAAATGCTGCCGGCGCGTCCAGGCCCCAAAAGGCCCGGGAGAGGAGACACGCCAGCCTGGATCCGGTAGCTGTTACCGTTGGGATAGCTCCAGGCCCCCGTGCCAACGATTGATTCCTGCGTCCAGCCATCATCGTTGCCATCGCTAAATGTATCGGTTCCCCCATACAACGGCACCGCTCCCAAGACAAACAACGTCATGCTGGCCATGCCAATTCGGAACAGATGGCCAATCGAGCGAGGAGATAACCGCATGTCGCAATTCGGAAAGGAGCAAGTAAAACGGCGAGGCGAGGAACCAACTCACACCGCTAGGGACGACCTATCAGTCCTGAGTCTATCGCAACGCATGTCACGGTCAAGGAATTTCCCCAGGCGAGGGACTTTCGCAAGCCATTCCAACACGCAAGTTGATGCCCACGACCGCCACTCAAACTCGGAACTTGGCCCTAAGTCGCCGGCCCCGTTGTCGTGTAACGGCAACCACGGATAGAATAGTTGATTCGTCGCGTCGCGCGTGTTGTGTAATGAGAAGTGGACGTACTACGCCGGCGTGGACAAAGCTGATTTTACCACGAAGATCCCTGGAAATTGGGGACTTCGAGTTTTCATGGAAAGTGATGGAACAAGATGGGCAAGCAATATATTTACCAAATCACGAATCTTACCAAGAAGCACGGTCAGCGCGAGGTGCTCAAGGAGATCTATCTCGCCTTCTATCCCGGTGCGAAGATTGGCGTGCTCGGCCTTAATGGCGCGGGTAAAAGTACGCTGCTGCGGATCATGGCCGGTATCGACAAGGACTTCGACGGCGAGGCCCGCCTGACGGAAGGCTTTACAGTCGGTTACTTGCCGCAGGAGCCCCAGTTGAACCCGGAAAAGGATGTCTGGGGTAATGTTCAGGAAGCGGTCGCTAAGACGCAAGCTTTGCTCGATGAATACTACGAGTTGAGCGAGAAACTCGGCGAGCCGATGGAACCGGACGCGATGGACAAGTTGCTTGACCGGCAAGGAAGGTTGCAAGATCGTATCGACGCGGTCAATGCGTGGGAGCTTGACCGCCATGTTGAAATCGCAATGGATGCCATGAACTTGCCGCCCGGCGACGCCGATGTAACGAAGCTTTCCGGTGGCGAACGGCGTCGCGTTGCCTTGTGCAAGATCCTGCTCGAAAAACCCGACCTGTTGTTGCTCGACGAGCCGACGAATCACCTCGACGCGGAAAGCGTTCGCTGGCTTGAATTGCATTTGGCCCAATACGAAGGCACGGTCGTTGCCGTCACGCACGATCGCTATTTTTTAGACAACGTAGCTGGCTGGATTCTGGAACTCGACCGCGGCCGCGGAATTCCGTGGGAAGGCAATTATTCGAGTTGGCTGGAACAAAAAGCGAAGCGACTCGAGCAGGAAGAACGCGAAGAAAGCGCGCGTCGCAAATCGCTAAAACGCGAGCGTGAATGGATCAACATGTCGCCCAAGGCACGCCAGGCTAAGGGCAAGGCGCGCGTGAATGCCTATCACAAATTGGCCGATCAGGAGTTCGAGGATCGCCCCGAGGACCTTGAAATTCAGATTCCCCCAGGCAAACATCTGGGTGATCTGGTAATCGAGGCCGAAAACGTGACCAAAGGCTTTGGCGATCGCGTGTTGATCGAAAACATGTCATTCCGGTTGCCCGCTGGCGGCATCGTGGGCATCATCGGTCCCAATGGCGCGGGAAAGACGACGTTGCTCAAAATGTTCATGGGCCTCGAAACGCCCGACCAAGGCAGTTTTCGCGTTGGCGAAACGGTGGAGCTTGGCTACGTCGATCAGAGCCGCGATGAACTTCAGGCCGACGCTACAATCTTCGAAGAGATTTCGGGCGGTCACGATACCATCGACCTCGGCGGCCGAAAGATAAACGCCCGCGCCTACGTCGCCCGATTTCACTTTCTTGGGCCTGATCAACAGAAGAAGGTCGGCGCGCTCTCTGGCGGCGAACGCAATCGAGTGCATCTAGCCAAACTGCTGCGACGTGGCTCGAATGTGTTGCTCTTGGACGAACCGACGAACGACTTGGACGTCGACACGCTGCGCGCCTTGGAAGAAGCGATCGAAAATTACGCCGGCTGCGCGGTTGTTGTTAGCCATGACCGGTGGTTTCTTGATCGCTTGGCGACGCATATCCTGGCTTTCGAGGGCGACGGCTACGTCCACTTCTGCGAGGGCAACTTCGAAACTTACGAACAGCAACGCCGCGAACGCCTCGGAGTAGACGCCGAGGAGCCACAACGATTTCGGTACAAGAAGTTGCAGCATTGAGTCAAAGTGCAGAGGAAGGGGATAACTCCTTGCATGAAAGTGAAAATCTTGGGGAACGAATTTTGTTGGGGCGAGATAGATTCGCCGTACAAATGAAGCGCGAACTCCCAAGTGTTTGATGGATAAGAAATCCACAAAAAGAAAGGGCGCAAAGAGAAATCCCTTCGTGCCCTCCCGTGTTTTGAATTGCCAACCGTCAGCACCGCAGAATGCTCGGCGCGACGACGGACGATCGGATTCGCCCACATGCCTCGGCTAAACACGGCCTACGGAATAATCGCAGCACCGGCTACCCAGGCGCCAGCCTCATACAATCCGGCTCGCCAGGTGAAACCCAGCGGTTCGATCATATACGGGGCGCAATTGCCCGGACGGTATTGCCCCAAGGCATAAACGCATTCAGTTGGCGGACGTAGTCCCATTTTGTACGGAAGAATTGGCAGCGTCGCGAAGAAATGCGCGCCGGATATGATCGGCTGCGTGAACGGTCCGTGTTCGTGACCGTAGCGTTCGAGTTGCTTATCCTCGAAGTAGAGCGGCTTGTGGCACAGCGCCGAAGCCTTCCAGAGAAATGTCAACTCGCACCAGTTTCGGCCCGCAAACATCACATCGGGGCGTTGGCATTCGAATGGATAATCTTCACCTGGAATGCCGTCGATATCGATCGCCAGCTTGTCCCTGCCCCAATCGGCCAAACGCTCAGAACGCAGATCAGCGATGCTTGTCTCGCATTCTTCAACGATATCTTGGCGCCGTCGCTCTAGGCTCGAGTTGCCAGAGTTCCTAGGCGGCAAGACTTGGGGAATGCTCGGCTCGCTCGGGGATTCAATCGGCATTTCCGGAAGCTGCTCGGGCGATGCCGGCTGCTCGACCGGCTCCGATTCGGTTGGTTCATCGGGCGGAAACAAATCAGGAACTGGCTGTTCCGCGGGCGCCGCAGTGGGCGGCTCCACCGGTGCTTCGACCGGTGTGTCGCCACGAAACTGGCTGTTGTCGATAGGCAGATCGAGTTCGTCGAGGCGCTCTCGGAGCGATTTGGGCCGCCTGCCGCGTTCGAAGAAACCGTCGTCCTGAATCGTTGGCTGGTTGCTCGGCGCGGCGGGCTCTTCGGCTTGCAGCAATTCGATTTCGGCCGATGCTTGAATCACACCCGAATCGCGCGGCGTGATCGCGATGCGCGTCGCCGTGTTGGTTTTCGGGGCAACCGACTTCCAGCGCAGGCGTGTTTCCGTCGCCGAAGCTGTGGAGTGGTTACTGCCAGTGGCCTTCGACGCTAGACGCAGCTGCACCCTTTGCGATGCGCGATCGTCCGGCGATACTGCAGCGTTGGGGCGGCTCCCGCGAGCTGTCCAATGAGCGACTTCATCGGCCGATAGAATATCGACCGCCGCGCCCCAGCCAGCGATCGCCAGCAAAGCGACGCCTAGGCGGGCGCTAATGTTTATCCGACGACGAATTGGAATATTCCGTCGTATAGTTTGGTGCTTCCTGCGTAATTGCAATGTCATGGGGATGGCTCTCCCGTACACTAGCCGGTGAGATTTGGATGAATCGCGCTTCCGTGCGCAATTCTTCAATCGTCTGCGTTCCACAATAACCCATACCAGCCCGGAG
>JAGQOS010000394.1 GCA_020427265.1 Planctomycetales bacterium | reverse complement strand
ATCCCGTCGTGGCCACGTTGCCGGATGCTTGCGTGATGCCATTCCAACCCGACGCGACGCGTTGGCCGGTAACGCCAAAATCGAAACGCGTGTAAGGAGAAATCGTGAGTTTGCTCGCTTCGGCCGACGACACGCCCAAGGCGGTCACAACCATCAAAGCCATGGCTGCTTGCGATGCACGTCGCCGCCGGCAGGCCAATCCTACCAGTCCGAGACCCAGCATCAGCGCGGTCGACGGTTCGGGGGTTTGGGCCAACTGAATGAACAGGCCGTTGAGCGGCGTTTCCGTATCGCCGAACGCGCTGCCATCGAACAGCAAGATCACCGGATCGATGCCATTCGTGCTGAACGTGAAGGTCGCCGACGTTGCCGTAATATTGGTGGTCGTCAGGTTGTTTACGCCGCCGGTCAGAAAATCCGAATTACCATCGACTCCGGTATCGACGAACGAGCCGCCAGTGTTCACGAAGACGCTGATCGCGCCGCTCTGGTCGTTGTCTGCGTCGATGTGGTACGAGGTGACTTGATAGAGGCCCGAGGACATGCCATCGAGAGTCACGCGGACGAATCCGGCATTGTTCTTGACGAAGTCTTCGCCCATTTCGACGAGCGAATCGGTGCTCGTCGAATTGCCGCGGTCGCGCCAATCGATGCCGCCGGTCGGTGTGCCGCTGGCGTTGAGGTTGTCGATGGTAAAGGTCAGCAGATCGCCATTGATCGATGCGACCGTGCCTGTTGGACCATAGTTCGTGCCGTTCACATTGTTATTCGGGGCCGTGCCGGGCAGGCCGCTCCAGCCATCGATCGTATCGACGCGTTGGCCGTTGGGACCGATGTCGATGCTCGCATAGGGCGACAAAGTAATCTTGCTTGCTTCGGCCGAATTCATGCCGAGCGTAGCGGCGAGCATCAGCGCCAACGTCGTTTGCACAGCTCGCCGGCGACGCAGGCAATAACCGAGCATGCCCAGGCCCAGCAGCAGCAACGTCGATGGCTCGGGAACGGGTGCAGCAAAGGTGCCGTTGAGTACAAAGTTGTCGAATTCGAGACTGCTGCCGGTAGCTGGCGTTGACATATAGAGGCGGAATTCAATGGGCGTGGTTAGGCCTTGGAAGCTTGCGCTGGAGAGGTCGACATCGAATCCGGTCAGGGTTGGGCGTACTGTCGGCACGTCAGCCTGGTCGATTGAGTTGTCGAACGTGAAGCCGTCGATGCTCGAGTAGAGATACCACGATCGCGGCGTGGTGCTGCCACCGCGAGCAGCATCGAACGTCAGATTCTGGAGATTCATCAGCTGCGACGAAGTCGGTGTCACGGTGAAGGAGATGTAGGCATCGTTCGCGATGGCGGCCGATTCCGTGCTCGTCGTGACCGTTGTGTTGAGCCGCATGACTTGCGAGGCGTAGCCACTTTGCGAGTTGATCGTGAGACCGGCGCCGCCAGAAATGTCGCTAACCGAAACCTGTCCATTCACAAGAGTTGCAGCGAGATTCGGATTGCCAGCCGGCGGTGGATCGAGGTTGTATTCGACGATAACGGCGGCATGAGAGGCCGAAACGCCAACCAGGATTGCTACTAGGAATACAACGCTCAATTGGCAATTTGGAGTAACTGTTTTACGCTTCGCAATTCTCTGGCGTCGTCGCAGCGTCAGGCCAACCAGGCCGACGCTCAAGAGCAGCGCGGAGCTCGGTTCGGGAACGGCGATGAGCGCCGCGGCCTCGAAGTGCTTGGTCACATCGAACGCAGACAAGGCAAAGTCGTAGAAGGCAATCTCATCGAGCGAACCATCGAAGTAGCGGGGACCGCTACCAGGCGTGAGCCGGCCGAAGACGCCGTCGAGGTTGTAGTTGATATCGGCCGAGGTGGTATTCGTTGTCGAATCGAGCACGCCGTTCAGATAGAGCCGCATCGTGTTCGCGCTGTCGTGCGTAACAACCAGGTGATTCCAGTCGTTCACCGTGCCGGCGAGCGTCGAGGGGTTAATGTTCTGGCCGCCGCCGCCGCCGGCCGGAACACGGTGCAGGTAGCGCAGATTGCCGCTCGTGTTCGCAACTTCCAACAGAATGCCGTGTTGGTTACCCGTGCTCGTCAGGACAACCAGATCCTCACTGCCGCCGACGTCGTCCTGTTTGTACCAGAATTCGATCGAGTACTCGCCGGTGCCACTCTGGAACGAGCCAAATGGAATCGTGTTGTTGATGGTTGTGTAGCCGGAGGAACCATCGAGATGGATGGCGCGGTTGGTCGAGTCGCCGGTAATCGGACCGACTTCGCCGAGTGCCACGCCGCCGTTGTGTGTGGCGTCGTAGGTCGCACCGAGCAGGCCTGAGTTAGCGGCACTCGTGCCGCTCGATTCCTCGAAGCGGTAATAGGCCGTCGGGTTGTCGGCGAGCACGCGATTCACATAGAGACTGCCGGCCTGAGCAGCTTGTGTGGCCGCCAAGAGCATGGCGATGCACGACGCGATCGTCAGCCTCGTGCGAGCAAGTGTCTTCGCACGATCGGCGGTCGTCACATGGGCGCGTTGGCGGCGACGCCGCACGCTCAAGCCGATCAGGCCGATACCCAACAGCAGGGCGGTCGAAGGCTCGGGAACCTGTGACAAGCTTAGAGCGCTGAGCATGGCGATGTTGCGGGTGTTGTTGTCTCGTGTGAAGATGCGGTATTGGCTGACACCGTCGGAAACGAAGGAGAAGGTAAACGGCTCGGTCGGGCTCGGTTGGAAGCTGGTTGTTTGGATTTGCTCGGGGTTGGCGCCTTCGATCAGCCCGACGATGTGCAAGCCGGTGGTCGGGAAGTCGTCGTCCCAGGCGTAGATCTAGGCCGTCCACGGACCGGCCTTCAGGTTGTCGATAATCAGGCCGACGGCCTCGCCGTCGCCTGCATTGTCGAACACGAAGTCGCGAGTTAGAGTCGTGCCGCCGTTGGTCGTGTTGCGAGTACGGGAGCCAACGCCGCTGAACACGGTAAAGGTTGTGCCTTGAGTCGTTACCGTGCTCGTGTTGACCGTGCCGGCATTGTTAAGGGCCACTAGCGACGTCCAACCTGGTTCCGTAATTGGTCCTACGCCGTTGTCCGAGTCGATATCGATGTTGATGAATTGATAGGCATGGGCGGAATTGCCCGTCGCGATCGCGAAGGTCAGCACTGCGATGATCGCTACGAGGCGGCCGTTCAAGCAGGGCGCTGTTGCTACGCTACCCGCCAGGCGTGCACGGCGGCGTCGGGTACTCAAGCCGAGCAGACTAAGGCCGAGCAACAGGGCGGTCGAAGGCTCGGGAATGATGGCCGCTACGTTGTAGATTTCCGTGCCAAATCGCCATTCATCGACCGAGACGCTCGAGTCGAAGTTTTCGGTCGCCAGGCTGAACCGACCGATGTTGCTGTCGAGGCTCAAGCCCGAGAACAACTGGCTGGCGACGATGTCGCCGTTGCCATCGCGAACCGTCGCCAAGACCGAGTCGTCGCCGCTCGCGTTGTAACGGATTTCCATGATGCCCATGTACGTTTCGTTCAAATTCATCTGGACATCGGTCAGCAACGACGTGGTCGTGTTGTTGCTATAGAACGCCATGCCGCCGTTGATGATTCCGATGTATGTAGCGGCCGAGCCGTCGTAGTCAGTGTTGGCGGCAACCGCCGGACCAAGGCCGGCCATCATGTCGAGCGTCGACGTGGCCGCTGTCTTTTGGAATAGTGCGCTGAAGTAGTATGTGCCAGTTGCCGGGCTGTAGTTGATATCTCGCGTTAAGGTACGCGTTACGTTGCCCGCACTTGTGAAAGCGATGATGCGACCTTCGAGGCTGCCGCCCACCAGGTTCGGGTGCGAAAGATCTCCGCTCGTGATCTGCAAGGCCGCCGTGCCGCCCGACCAGTTGCCGGTGTATCCAGTGGTTCCCACGGTTGCCGACTGGTTTTCGAGATTGCCCACGCTGTAGTCGGAACCGCCTTCGGCAATGGCGAAGGAATCTCTGGCGATGATGGCTGCGTTGGCGGGCGACGCGTTCAAGCACGCATTTGCGGCGAGTATCAGCAGCAGGGCGGAAGTTACATTCCGACGTCGGCGAGCGAGGCAGCCGACCAGTCCCAGGCCGAGCAGCAAGGCGGTGCTAGGCTCAGGGATGACGTGTGAGCCGATGGCGATGACTGCCTGCACGTCGATGCCGCCGCCGCCGACTTGCGTCCAATCGAAAGAGGCCGGGCCGGCATTGGCGACTAGCTTGGAACCAAAGGCGGCGTCGATGCTCACGGCGTTGATGTCGAACAGTTCGGTTACACCGGCGCCGGGCGTGTGCGTGCTGCCGGAACCGTTGTTGTGTGTAAAGCCAAGCAGCAAGGCATTGTCCGAGAGCGTCGTGATCGGTGTGCTGATGTTCGGATTGATGTCAACGGTGCTGGCCGTGGCTTCGGGGGCCGATTGAACGGCGTTGAAGACGTCGATCGCCGTGAGACGGAATCCTCGCGTGGATTCGGTTGAACTACTCAAAGTTGCCGATAGCGACGCCGTGCCAACGGGCGGGTTGAGCAGGTACCAAATCTCGGCCCGTTCCTGATTGCTCCCGTTGGAGATCTGAACTGCCGGCGTGAGCGGTATTCCGCCATAGGTTAAGGCGGCAACCTGGCTCGCCGGCGCGGACGATCGTTCGTGCTGATAGCCGACGACGAGCATGCGGTTGTAGTGTTCGCTTATCGTGAAATTGAACGCGCCGCTCGATGAGGGGCCGGCAAACGTTTGCGAATCGAACGTGTTGATCGAAACAGCACTCGCTGCCGAAGACAGGAAGCCGATGAGGGCGGCCATTAGCGGCAGCACCAGCAGAGATTTAATTGCCCGCCGGGCATGTCTGGCGTGTATGCCGCGAGAG
>JAGQOS010000393.1 GCA_020427265.1 Planctomycetales bacterium | reverse complement strand
TCGATGTCACAGGATTGCAATGTGCGCGCGCATCTGCCTACACTGAGGTTCTTCGCAGCGGCCCTCGAATGCCGCGGCGCCTTCACTTCGCATTTCGCTTTCTCGATCAAGGGCATAGGTTATGTCGCTTCGTTTCGCCGCTTCGCTAGCAACTCTGGCTGTTCTATTTTGTGGTCGCCTCGCTTCGCCGGTCTCGGCCGACGAACCGAAAATTGAATTTGAGAAACACCGTATCGATGCCGCGTTTCGCAGCGAAGGAGTCGCAGTCGGCGACTTCAACGGCGATGGCAAGAACGATATCGCCGCCGGCGGCCTCTACTATGCCGCGCCGGATTGGAAGCCCGTTCCGATCCTGGCCGAAGTGAAGCAGTTCGAGCCGAAGGCCTACAGCGATTGCTTCAACGCCTTTGCCGACGATCTGAATGGCGATGGCTGGACTGACATCGTCGAGGTCACCTGGCCCGGCAAAGCGGCCATCTGGCTGCAAAACCCGGGAAAGGACGGCGGCGTGTGGCAGTCGCATGTGCTCGTGCCGGTTTGTAGTAACGAGAGCCCGCAATATGCCGATGTCGACGGCGATGGCAAGAAGGATCTGATCTGCGGCTTCGCCAGTTCGAATCCTGATGGCGACGATCGCCGCGTGGGCATTGCTTCGCGAACCGACGATCCGGCAGCGCCGTGGAAGATGCAGCCCATTTCCGATGCCGGCGCGCCCGGCGCCCGGCGCTACGATCATGGCTTGGGAATCGGTGATGTCAACGGCGACGGCCGCAACGATGTTGTCGTGCCGGCTGGTTGGTGGGAAGCGCCCGAAAGCCCGGGTAAGACCACCTGGGAATTCCATGCCGTGGAGTTTGGCCCGCCGTGCGCTGATATGCAGGTGTACGATTACGACGGCGACGGCGATGCCGATGTCCTTTCGTCGAGCGCCCACAACTACGGCATCTGGTATCACGAGCAGACGCCGGCCGGCTGGACCTCGCACGAAATCGACAAATCGTATTCCCAAACGCACGCGCTTTGCCTGGCCGACATCAACGGCGACGGCCTGCCCGACTTCGTGACCGGGAAACGCTGGTTCGCCCACGGCGGCCGTGACCCCGGCGGCATGGACCCGGCCGTGTTTCATTGGTACGAATTGCAACGCGTCGACGGCCAAGCCAAGTGGATTCGCCATCAATTCGATCACGACAGCGGCCCCGGAACCCAATTCCAAGTGGCCGACGTCAACGGCGACGGCTTGCTCGATGTCATCTCGTCGAACAAGAAGGGCGTGCACTACTTCGAGCAGAAGCGGAAGTAAAGCGACACGGCTTTACTGAGGAATCAGAGAGCCGGAAACAACAGGCCGACGAGGAATTTCCAGACGACCAAGAGTACGGCGACCGCCGCCGTGCGTGCCATCAGGCCGCCGATCGTGAACTGGAATGTCGCTGGCGAGTGCGGCAGAAAAGCCGCTTTGTTGTTTACATACCATATCGTCGTCATCCCGGCGCCAAGTGCACCGAGAGCGCCAGCGACGAGCGATCCGAACGGGTCAAAGCTGACGCAGACAATGCCTGTTGCGGCGCCCGCAGCCGGAATCCAAAAGCGATACCCCTGGGCGAGACATCCAATCCACGCCACAGTTGCCGCTGTTGGAAAAAGGAGCAGTCCGACAACGCTGGCAAACGCGCCGCCGAAGAAAAGGCCTGCCGTCGCTATGTTCACGTCGCCTACGAAAACACCGCTGACGCACCCTAAGAATGCTCCCGCAAGAGTCGTCCCGAACCAGCCGGCAACCCATGCTCCCACTAGCTCGTCGAGGTGGCTTTGTCGCTTGATGAGCGAATTGTCCGGAGTGGATTGCATTGCGAGTAAGTCACGATTAGGCGTCGCCTCCAGCCGCTTCACATCGCCCATTTGCTCTGGCCGTTCGCAATCCATGTATTTATTCTTGCAACTGCCAACTTTACGCCGAATTCTTCGCCGCGTCGAACATGGGACGCACGGCTAATTTCCGACGCGATATTTACGCCAGCGATTCCCGCGCGGCAGTCAGTGTATTGAGAAGCAACATGGCGCGCGTCAAAGGGCCAACGCCACCGGGTACCGGTGTGATGTAACCGGCTACTTCGCGCACGCTGTCGAAGTCGACGTCGCCGACCAGGCCCTGTTCGGTGCGATGGATACCCACGTCGACGACCACCGCGCCGGGTTTCACCATGTCGGCCGTAACCATCTTCGGCCTGCCGGCGGCTACCACGAGAATATCGGCCTGCCGCGTATGCGCAGCCAGATCGGCCGTGCGGCTGTGGCAAATCGTAACCGTAGCGTCGCCACCGGCACCGCGGGCGGAGAGCAGAATGGCCATGGGTTTGCCCACGATGTCGCTGCGCCCAATCACCACGGCATGCTTTCCTGCCGTTTCGATGCCGCAGCGTATGAGTAGTTGCTGAACGCCGTAGGGCGTGCAGGGAACGAAGCGGGGCCGTCCTTGCACGAGCCGTCCCACGTTTTCGGGGTGAAAGGCATCGACGTCTTTGTTGGGACTAATCGCTTGCAAAATGCGCTGTTCTCGGATTCCCTTCGGCAGCGGCAATTGAACCAGGATGCCATGGACCGCCTGATCCTTGTTCAGCTTGGCGATAAGCGCCAGCAGGTCGTCTTCCGAAGTTTCGGCCGGCAGCCGATGCAACACGCTCTCCATGCCGACACGTTCGCAGTCCTTGCGCTTGTTCCGCACGTAAACATCGCTGGCCGGATCGTCGCCCGCAAGCACGGCCGCCAAGGTTGGGACGGTGGCCGTATTTTGAATGTACTCAGCCGTTTGTTCGGCCAATTCTTGCTGGATGGCCTGGGCCATCGCCTTGCCATCGAGGATTTGTGCCGCCATGCCCGCCGCGCTCCCGGTTTGCTGTCGTCGCAAGTGCTTCCGCAAGGCGCTTCACGCCCCGGAAGGTCCAATTTCCAAACTTACAATCATGGCGTATGTTTGTTAACATGAAAAGGCTTCGCATCCGTTAAATCTCGCCCTCCCCGCCCCGCCTTCCAGAAAAACGAATTACTACGCATATGTCCGACCGTGAAGACGCTAAAGCGGCGCTGCTCGCCAAACTGAAATCCGCTCCAGCGAAAAAAACCTCCGATAAAGGGCCGCCTAAACCGAGCGCCGTTGAGGGGTTCAAGGAAAACAGCAATTTCCTGCGCGGTGAGATTGCCCAAGAGTTGGTCGATGGCAAGGATTTCTTCGGTAAGGGCAGCATTCAGTTACTCAAGCACCATGGCACTTATCAGCAAGACAACCGAGACGACCGAGCTGGCGGCGACGGCAAGTCGGGCAAGTCGTTCTCGTTCATGGTCCGCACGGCGCTGCCTGGCGGAAAGCTCAACAGCGCTCAGTTGCTCGCCGAATTGGATCTGTGCGAAGAGGTTGGCAACGGCACGCTGCGGATCACAACTCGCCAAGGTTTGCAGCTCCATGGGGTTGTGAAGGACGATCTGAAGAAGACGATTCGCCGGATCAACGAAGTGCAACTCACGACGCTCGCCGCCTGCGGCGATGTGAAGCGTAATGTCATGAGCACGCCGGCGCCCTACAAGCTCGACCCGGTACATCGCGAGTTGCAAGCCCTGGCCGAAAAAATCGCCGCGCACTTGACGCCCCGCACACCGGCCTATCACGAGATCTGGTTGACCGACCAAACGACCGACGAGCGAACACTCGTGGCCGGCGGCAAGCCTGAGGACATCGAACCAATTTACGGCAAGACCTATCTGCCGCGCAAATTCAAAATCGGGATTGGCCTGCCGGGCGACAATCACGTCGACATGTATTCGCAGGATTTGGGCCTGATGGCCATCTGCGAGGACTTTCAAATTGTGGGATACAACGTGCTAGTGGGCGGTGGATTCGGTGTCACGCCGAGCGCCAAGAAGACCTATCCGGCCGTCGCCCAGCCGCTGGCCCATGTTTCGCCGGCTCAGGTAATCGACGTTTCCACAGCGGTCATGAAAGTTCAACGCGACTTTGGCAATCGGTCAGACCGCAAGGTCGCCCGGCTCAAGTACACGATCGCCAACATGGGTCTCGACGCCTTCCGCGTCAAGGTCGAGGAGTATTTCGGCACGAAGTTGGAGCCGCCGCGTCCGATTGAAGTGTTTGGCCACGACGACGGCATGGGCTGGCATGAACAGGGCGATGGACTGTGGTTCTACGGCTTGAACGTCGAGAATGGGCGCATCAAGGATGAAGGTGACTTTCGGCTCAAATCGGCGCTGCGCGAAATCTGCACGACGATCGCGCCCGAGATTCGGCTCACTGCGCATCAAAGCATCATTTTCGCCGACGTCGACCAGGCGGACATCCCACGGCTCGAAGAGATTCTCAAGCGACACGGCGTGCCGCTTTCGTGCGAGATCAGCAACGCGCGCCGCTGGTCGATGGCTTGCCCCGCATTGCCAACGTGCGGACTCGCCGTGACCGAAAGCGAGCGCGTACTGCCCGGCATCATTTCGCATTTAGAGCAGGAACTCGACCTGCTCGGCTTGGGCGACGAAGTCTTCACACTAAGAATGACCGGTTGCCCGAACGGTTGCGCGCGGCCGTATAACAGCGACATTGGCTTGGTAGGAAAAACAGCCGGCAAGTACACGATCTTTCTCGGCGGGCGCGTGTTCGGCGATCGGCTCAACACGCTCTACAAAGATTTGGTGCCGGCCGAAGAAGTGGTCACGTCGTTGATCGACGTCTTCAAGTACTTCAAAGCCGACCGCAAGCCCGGAGAGTCGTTCGGCGACTTCTGCCATCGCAAGGGTGTCGAAGATCTGCTCGCACGCGCCGATGCGCAGTAGAGAGACCGGCTAATCGCCGTCGACACCTGTCAACGCCTCGATCGACACC
>JAGQOS010000392.1 GCA_020427265.1 Planctomycetales bacterium | reverse complement strand
CGCGTCTGCCGACAATCCTGCCGGCGCTCCGCTGTGACCAGCTCGCCGTCCGGCAATTCGGCACCTTCGGCAACGACGACGAGCGTGAACTTCTTTCCTTGTTGATCGCGTTCCAAGATCTTGCTGCAAACGTTCTCGAACGTCCACGGAATCTCTGGGATGAGGATGACGTCTCCGCCACCAGCGATGCCGGCGTACAAACCGATCCACCCCGCGTGACGGCCCATCACTTCCAGCACAAGCACGCGCTCGTGACTCGCGGCTGTGGTGTGAAGTCGATCTAGCGCATCGGTCGCACAGGCGACGGCACTGTCGAACCCGAAGGTGAAAGCCGTCGCCGAAAGGTCGTTGTCGATCGTTTTGGGAACACCAACGACGGGCAAGCCGTACTCGTGAAACTGTTGAGCGACGGCCAGCGATCCGTCGCCACCAACGCAAATCAATCCATGCAGACCGAGCTGCTCGTAGGTTGCTTGAACACCGGCCATCAACACCGGGTCGAGTTCCAAACGATCTTGCACTCCGACCGTAGCCGCGAATCGGCCTTTGTTCGTCGAGCCGAGAATCGTTCCGCCCTGGTTCAGAATTCCCGTCGTGTTCTTCGGACTCAGCGGCACATACTGCACCGGGTCGACCAGGCCTTCATAGCCTTTGAGAAAGCCGACACAATCGTAGCCGAGCTGGTGCGAACTTTTCACGACGCCGCGGATGACCGCGTTCAAACCCGGGCAATCGCCGCCGCTGGTAAGGATTCCAATACGCTTTTGAGGTTCCGACATGGCTCAACTCGACTTGTATGCGTGGTAGTGGGGGAAACCCCTTGGCGGCATCGCTGCTTGTGCCGAAGGGACAGGAAAATGTAGTTCGTAGCTGGCATGAAAGTGGCGCTTTTTGCTGTGCTTTTCTGAAGTTAGCTAGCGGCAAAACCGTCATTTTCGGCAACATCCGAACATCCCGCGTCCCGCCTACCACGCGGCTCGTCGCGGATTCTACCTGAACTATTCTTAGCGCGAAGTGTCATTTTGTGCGGAGAACGTGCTTCCGCGCCAAGAAACGCCCTGCGCCGCAGCGAATCGCCCGGTTATAATGCCGCGATTCCCTCGAAAGCCCCCGCCATGTTTCGCCCCCTGCAAACCACGCCCGCCGCGCCATCCGTCGCGCCCCGGCATTCGGATGTCGTCCTGCAACCCTATGGCCGTTCGTTCTGGGCGACGTATGCCGGCAATGTGGCGCTGATGGTTGCCGTCAGCCTGTTGTTTCGCTTCGCCGATTTCGTCAAGCTCGTCGGCGGCGGCGAATTGCTGCTCGGCTGGGTTGTGGGTATCGGCACGGTGGGCAGTCTCACGATGCGGCTCGCGCAAGGCACGATGATCGATCGTTGCGGCGCGCGGTTCGCCTGGGCTGTTTCACTCGTGGCCGTCATCGTCGCGCTGCTCGCGCATCTGTGGATCAGCGCCGATGCCGTTCCCGCGCTTTTCGCCGTGCGCATCCTGTACCAATGCGGCATTGCCGGCGCCTTCGGCGCTTCGATCACGTTCATCTCGCTTCGCGCGCCGGCCGACCGCATGGCCGAAATGATTGGCATGCTCGGCTCGTCGGGCTTCGTGGGCATGGCGCTCGGCTCGCAACTAGGTGATTGGATATGCCACGAATCGCCCGTCACGCGCGCCGCCATCGATCAACTTTTTGTTGCAGCAGCCGGTCTCGCAGCGTTTTCGCTGCTGGCCTGTCTCGTGGCCACGTATCGCGTGCCCCGCCGCGCGGCATCGCGCCGCGTGCCCGCGTTGCTGTTGTTGCGGCGTTACCATCCCGGACGCATGCTGCTGATGGGCACGGCCATGGGCATCGGGCTCGGATTGCCCGGCACGTTCGTGCGGCCGTTTACCGAATCGATCGACGTAACGCGGATTGGCACGTTCTTTGGCGTCTACGCGGTCAGCGCGTTTCTGTTCCGCATGGCGATGCGCCGCGTGCCCGATCGCATTGGCGCGGCCCGCGCTTCGCTGCTGGGCATGGCCGCCGTTGTGCTGGGGTTGCTTTCGTTCCTGAGCGTGCAAACGGCGCCCGGACTGGTCTTGCCGGCGCTACTCAATGGCCTGGGCCATGCGCTGTTATTCCCTTCGGCCATGGCGGGCGGCAGCCGGTCGTTTCCCACCCGCTACCGCGGCCTAGGTGTCACAATCATGCTCGGTTCGTTCGACCTGGGTAACTTGATCGGCATGCCGTTGGCCGGCACGATCCTGTACGCGGCCGAACAGGCCGCCTGGCCGCCGTTTCCCACGATGTTCATCTGCACCGCGTCGCTGCTGGCCGCCGTTTGCCTGATCTTCGTACGCTTGCCGGCCAACACAGTGCGCACATAGTGCGGCGGGTTAGCTCAACGACTTGTAATATTCGATCGATCGTTGCAGGCCTTCGTCGAAATCGATCGACGGCTCGTAACCGAGAATCGCGCGCGCTTGCGAAATATCGGCCAGGCTCTCGCGCACATCGCCCACGCGGGCGTCGGCAAAAATCGGCTCGATCGTTGTGCCGAGCACTCGATTGATCGACGCGATCAATCCCAGCAAACTGGTTTGATCGCCGCAGGCCACGTTGAATACCTTGCCCACCGCGCCGGTACAATCGGCGGCCAGCAGGTTGCCGTCGACCACGTTCTGGACATACGTGAAGTCGCGCGACTGCCGTCCGTCGCCATACACGGTCGGCCGTTCGCCGGCCAGCATCTTCGTAACAAAGATCGGAATGACCGCCGAATACTCGCTCTTGGGATCTTGCCGCGGTCCGAAGACGTTGAAGTAGCGGATCACGACCGATTCCAGGCCGTAGGTCGCAGTGAACGCTCGGCAATAGAATTCGCCAGCGAGCTTCGCGGCCGCGTAGGGCGAGAGCGGCGAAATAGGATCCGACTCGCGCTTGGAAGTCGTCGGTTGGTCGCCGTAGCCGCTGCTCGAACCGGCGTAGACCACGCGCCGCACGCCGGCACGCCGCGCGGCGTCAAGCAATGTGACCGTGCCGGTAACACACGCTGCGTTCGTATCCAACGGCGCTTCGACACTGCGCGGCACCGAAGCCAGCGCGGCTTCATGGAAGATGCAATCGACCCCTTCGACCGCTGCGGCGCACGCCTGCGGGTCGATCAGATCACCTTCGATCAATTCCACAGCGCCGTCGAGATGGGCGAGATTCGAGCGATGCCCGGTGCTCAAGTTGTCGAGCACGCGTACCGCGTCGCCGCGTTGGACCAACGCCGTGGCGATATGGGAGCCAATAAAGCCGGCGCCGCCGGTGACCAGAAACTTTCGCATGCCGATCAATCCTCGTTCCAAGACCCAACAGAAGCTTGCGATTGTAACCAGAACGAGCGGCTATGTGCAAACGGCCGTTGGCCCGTGATCACCTGGAAAAACGTCCGCACAGCGGAAAGTTCAACGCGCAGCGGGCGGCGGCTACGCGTCGACGATCGTCCAGCCCGAGGCGTCGGCCAGCGACTGCTCATCGCCGATCACCAGGCAACCATGCAAGCAAACGCCCGCTTCACGCAAACGCGCGATCGCCGCCACTGCGGCCTGGCGGGGGGTTTCCTGTAAGCACACGAGCAGATAGGCCGCGTCGCAAAGCGAGGCGTAGGTCGCTCCTACGGCCGACGCTTCGCCGGCGTCGATCAAGGTCCAACGGTGGCTCGCGCGGCATGCCGAGTCGAACTGCAACCAGCGTGCATCACCGAGGGCCAGATTCGGGTTGGCGCCGACGCCGCTGCCAAGGAACTCCACTCCGGCGAAACAGGTCGCCGCTGGTCGGAGCGGTTCCGCGTGGGCGTTACCGGTTCGGTCCAACCATTCGGCCAGGCCCGGCGTCGACTTCGCCCCCAAGTCCGACGCCAACTGCGAACTGCCAAACGTGGCGTCAACCGCCAAGACACTGCCATGACCTAAGCGGGCGAACGACTGCGCCAGCCGCGCGACCGTGCCGCTGCGGTTCGCCGAACCTTCCACGGCCACCAAGGCGATTGTGCGCGCCTGACCAGATTTCAGATCGGCCGTTATCTGATCACGAAGTTCATCGATCGGCTCCCGGTCAGTCGGAATGGTCACCGCGGACGCTGCTGGCGCCCGATCAGTGAGGAGTTCGGCAACCGAATGTTCGTCCACGGATGCCTCTTCATCCTCGACGACTTCCACCAGAACCGCAGATTCTTCCGCTATCTCTACCACGGGATTGGCAAAGGGTGGAACAGCCGACTGCCGCTCGAATTCCTCTTCGAAGTCATCGCCCGCCGCCGCGTCGACTTCGCGTGGATCGTCGTCCAAGTCGGCCGGTGGTCGCGGACGCCAACTGGGCCCCGACATCCAGGTAATGCGAGTCTCATCGACCTCATCCTCGACAGCAAACGAATCGTCGCACTGCTCCGCTGGCAAGCCGACTTCGCAGTCCGGTTCGGTGGCTTCCGGCTGGTCGAGCGCCGAGTCGTGCACGTCAGGTTCGGCCGATGCTGACGCGTTCGCGTCGCTCGCCGCCTCGGCCCGCAGCAGTTCGAACATGTTCATGGCCGGCGCAGGCGCCGAATCACTGTTGTGTTCGTCTGCCTCGGTCTCTTCGGGCGCAGCGGGCAACGCTTCCGGTGCAAAATCCGCTGTATCGTCAGCGCCGGGTAACGTGTCGACGTGCGACGAATTTGCCGTGAAATCGTCGGCCGCACTTGGAAGCGGCGCCGGCAGCGTCTTCGATTCGTAGAGATCGTCGGTTGGCGCAGGGCTGATAATCTCTGAGTTTGCCGTCGCCGGTTTCACGTCTTCGAGTTGCGGCAACGCCGTGGAATCAGCGGCCGGCAATTCAGCAACGGGAAGT
Organism: Planctomycetales bacterium; assembly: GCA_020427265.1. Taxonomy (GTDB): domain Bacteria; phylum Planctomycetota; class Planctomycetia; order Pirellulales; family JAGQOS01; genus JAGQOS01. The sequence goes on along the minus strand of JAGQOS010000392.1, from coordinate 45 downwards.
GCCGGCTCCCAAACGGGAGGCTGCGTCGAGTCCGTCGCGGTGTCC
>JAGQOS010000391.1 GCA_020427265.1 Planctomycetales bacterium | reverse complement strand
ACATTCGGCCCGGGCACGTTCAGGTCAAACACGCCGTCGTTATCCAGATCGATCAGGAAACGGAACGTTCCATTCACGCGGCCGTAGGCGGCGATCTTGTCGAAGATCAAGGCATTGTCGATTACATCGGCGCCGGTGTGGAACTTGCCGGCGAACACGTCGTCGGAATTGATGCCGATCTTGTAAACGATGTCTTCGTTCGTGTCGTCGCTGTTTTCGGGATCGAAGCGGAAGTTGCCGTTCGTGTCGATGTACACGTTCTTGTTGGCCCAGGTGCCAATTTCGGGCCGCGAATCGATCGTGAAGCGGCCCACGAAGTTGCCGCCGGGAATGCCATCGCCCGTGGGGAAGGCTGGGTCTTCGTGCGGTTCGGCCGCGCTCGACTCGCCATCGAGCTTGTTGCCGGCCGGATCGACCAGCGCGTCGGATACGGTCAGCGTGAAGCGATCGTCGGGCAAGGCTTCGGTAAACGTGAGCGTGATTGTGCCGAAGGCCGGGTCGCCGTCGTTGGCCGGATCGGGATTCGGATCAAACACCGCACTGGCGATCGGAATGATGCCGTTGTGGTCCCCAACCACCTGGTAGTGGCCTTCAGTATCGGCAATCGCCTTCCACAGGGCGTCGTAGAGGAAATTCGGATCGGCGTTATCGCGCAAGGGCAGATCGCGCACGTTGATGACAATCTGGCTGACCAGCGGCGAGGGGCCATCGGTCGAGGGCTTGGGATCGAACAGGTCGTAGGCCGATTCGTCGCGGGCCGTGCCGATGTCGTCGGGCACGAAGATCGCATGCACCGTGTCGTCGAGCGGATCGGGGTCGAAGATCTGCGGGCCTTGCGTATCGATGAAGATCAGCAGCGAATCGGGATCGCTGATGTTGCCGGCCACGTCTTCGGCCGTTACGAGCAAGCGCCGCAGGCCGTCGTAAGCGAAGAAGCCGGGGTCGTTCAGGTCGATCGTCGTTTCGATGCGCCACTGTCCGCCGGGGAACTGGTTTGTGCCATCTTCAGGCAGTGTGCGCGTGAGGCCGAGCAACGTATCGCCGGCGTTCACCGTGCCGCTGTTGTCCTGATCGACAAACACGCGAATGATCGTATCGGCTTCGGCCGTGCCCCAGAAACCGGTCTTTGTATCGCTCGTTACACGGTCGATGATCGTCGACGCGCCGCCCGGCTCGTCGACACCAGTATCGGTGCTGGCCGGGTCCAGTCCGTCGATGGCCGAAGCGACTGAGCCAAACGCTACGGGCGGCACGGCTGTATCGACGACGATCTCAAGTGAATCGCTCCGCGCGCCCCAACCGGTGATCTGCGGCGTGGCCGGATCGACCATTTGCACGCGAGCGGTCAGGAAGTGGCTGCCGTCGGTCAAAGCCACGGCTGGCGTGAACTGGTAAACGCCAGCGGAAACGAACGTGGCGAAGCCGAGCGGCGTTTGCGGCGGCGTGCCGGTTTGCGTGCCAGGCGCGGGCGAAGAACCTTCGTCGAACACAGCCACGCGGTAACCCGCCGTGCCGGCCGCGGCCTGGAACGGAATCGGAATCGCCGGATCGCCCACCGGAGTGCCGGCGGCATTGTTGCCGGGAATGTCGTTCAAGAAGATCGCGTCGTCGAGGCGGAAGACAATCGTCGGCGTGTTATCGCGCGTTGTGTTGTCGAACTGCGAACGGCCCGTGTCGCTGTTCGAAGCGTCGACCGGCACGACCGGGTTGTCGAGCAGTTCCAGGTCGTAAGGAGTTGGCGCGGCGTAGTTATCGACCAGAATGCTATACGTATTGATCGACGCCAGCGGGCCGCGGACCATCAAGTAATACGTTTCGCCCTGAACCGCCGGAATGCGGACGCGCTCGTTGTCGTCGGCGTCGTTTGCGCCGAAACCGGCGATGATGTTGCCGGCGGCATCGGTCACTTGGATATCGAGATTTCCCGAGTTTGGCAGGCCGGGCCGGCCGCTCGCAACGGTCGTAATCTGGCGGAAGTAAACCTGGAAATCGAGCACGCCGGTCTGCTCGGCCACGGTGCGATACCAGTCGGTATCGCCGGGCAGGTTGAACACCGCGTCGCCCGCCGGGTCGATGTTCGGATCGACGTTCAGCGTTTCACCAGCGCCGAGGAAGGTGGCGATGGTGCGCGCGTCGTTGAATTCGTACGGATCGTGCTTGAAGACGACCACGTCGCCATTGATGTTCGCAATAGGTTGTGTGAATTCGACGTTTGTGTAGTTGATCTCAAGCGGCTCGGCATTACCCGGGCCCACGGTTACCGAACCGGAATCGTCGGTCGTGCCAATGCGTTGGAGCACCAGATCGCCAGTGCCGTTGTCTTGAGCCGCCAGGCGGTCGCGCGTATTGGCCGCGCCGCCGTCGACATCAAAGCGCAGGCTATCGACCGCCGCGTTCGTGCCGAGAATATCACCATGTTGTACACGAATCGTATCGTCACCCGCTCCGGCTTCCACGCGCACGGCCTCAACCGTTCGCACCCCGGCGACAGTCACCAACGTATCAACCTCGGTTCCCGCGCCACCGACGACGCCATCGAAGGCGTTACCGGCGTTGGCGATTTCGTACTGTAGCAACGTGGCGTTATCCTGCAGCACGTCGATCCGATCGTCGCCCGACGTGCCGCGAACTAGGATCGTATCGAACCCAGGGCCGCCGTCGTAGGTATCATTGCCCAGGCCGCCGACCATTGTATCTTCGCCGTCGCCGCCGTTGAGCGTATCGTTGCCCGCGCCGCCTTCGAGGAAATCGTCGCCTGCGCCGCCGTTGAGAATTGCGTCGGCCGACAGGTAGTCGTCACCGGCGTTGCCGTTAAGCGTAATCTGGATCGTGCCTTCGACGCCGGCGACCGCCTTGATCGAGTCGTCGCCGTCGGCGCCGTTGATCGTGAGCGAATCGGCCGTGGTCGCGCTGGCGAGCCGCACGTCGTAACGCAGGCCTTCGATGCGGAGTTGTCCGGCATCCTGCGCCGTAATGCTGATGTCATCCGCCACGTCGCGACCGTTGATGATCGCCTGGTCGGCGTCGGCATCGCCGCCCAGGATAAGTGTCGCGTTGACAACTTCGGTCGTGTAGAGATCGTTTACCGTGAAAGCGTCGGCGCCGGCCTGGCCGTCGACGACGACGTCTTCGATGCCACGATTGCTGATCGTCGCGCCACCGAGCGTGGCGTTCAGTCGCGTGGGGGTCGCCGCGTCGGCGCTGAGGGTAAACGAGTTGACGCCCTGGTCGCCGAAGAAGCGGAAGACATCGGCATCGTCTTCGCCGCCGACGTTCACATCGGACCCGTCGCCCGGCTCCCAGACGAAGTTGTCGAAGCCTGGGCCGCCGAAATTGAAATCCTGGCCCGGGTCGTCCGCCACGCCGTTGGCGCCAAGGCTTGGGTTGCCAAAGATGTCGTTTCCTTCCTCGCCGTACAGGTAGTCAGAGCCGGCGCCGCCGATCAGAATGTCGTTGCCCGGTCCGCCGAAGATCTCGTCTGCCGCGGGCGAACCGATCAGCGTGTCGTTCCCCAGGCCGCCGAAGATCGTTGCGTCGATGGCGCCGGAAAGGTTGACCGTGTCATTCCCGTCGCCAGCGTCGATCTTCTTTGTGACGTTGGCCAATTGCAGGTCGAGATCGATGTTGTCATCGCCGCCGAATGTGTCCAGCTCGAAGTGATCGATGCCCGCGCCGATCGTAACCGCGCTGCTATCGACCGTCACGGCCGAGGCGTTGCTCGTGACCATGTTCACGCCGTCGTCGCCAAAGAGATTCAGCGAGTCGAAGCCGCCGGCGCCGCCGTTGAACGTGATCGACGTGGCGTCGGTATAGGCGAATTGCGGGCTCGACAAATTGTGCGTGAAGCGGCCGTTGAATCCTGCGGCGAGCGGTGTAACGTCGAACTGGTCGTCGTCGGCCGTGCCGGTTACCGTCAGCGCCGCGTTGGCGTCGATGTTCACATGTTCCATACCGGCAAAGGAAACGACGCCAAGACCGGTTTCTGTGATCGTCTGCGCTGCCAAGTCGAGTGTGACGGCCGCGCCGCCGCCGGTGAAGTTGAGCACGTCGCTGCCGGCATCGGGGTTGCCTCCTTCATAAGTGACGGCCGTGACGATGCTCGTTCCGTGGTTGAACGTGTCGTCGCCATCCACGCCCCGCAGCGTAAGACTACCCACATTCCCCGTATCGTCGATGAAGATGCGCGCACTGCCGTTGACGCGAACGTTCGTGCTGTTGACGAATCCGCCACTGCCCCGCGCGACGTCGAACGTATCGTCAAACGTCGTGCCATTGACGATCGCGCGATCCGTGCCTCCCGCCGTTCCTTCGCCAAAGCCGCTGCCGAGATTGATCGATGAGTCGGAGTCCGCCGCTGAAATCGTCCCTCCAAATCCGCTCAGCGAGATAGGCACGAAGGAAAAACTTCCCGTCCCAGAGCGAAACCCGGTGATCGAACCGGCGTCGGGTGTCGTTCCCGGGGTGAATTCGAATGTGTCGTCGCCATCCGTGCCGTTGTATTGGAACTGGTCGCCATCCACCGCGAATTGGCCCACGCCAACCAGGTGTTCGGTATTGGCGAAAGTGATCGTGGCGAAACCTGCGGCGCTGTTTTCGATCGTACCCGCGCCCGCTCCGGTGGGCGAAACGCGCAGATAGTCGTTGTTCCCTATCAGTCCATTGAACACGACTGTATCGCTGCCCGTGGGATCGCCACCGCTCACGGAAATTCCCGTCAAACCCGTCGGCGTGGCAGTCCCACCCAGAACGTCCTGGTAGTTGAGGTTGATCTCGTCGCTCCCCGCGCCGGCGTCGTTCGTTTCGCCCGGG
>JAGQOS010000390.1 GCA_020427265.1 Planctomycetales bacterium | reverse complement strand
CGAAAGATCGTACTCGGTAGCAGCGTCGCTGGCGACCTCGACCGAGTAGACGCCATCGACCGCTATGTCTACCGTCTCAATTTCCACGGGCTCCCCGGGTGAGGCGGCAGTGGCTGTCGCCACAACGACGTCATCCGGATCGCGGACGATCGCAGTGAGCGTGACGGCCGAATCCTGTGGCGCCGCGATCACGGTCAACGTCTGGTCGGCTTCCAGAAACGCACTGGTTGTTTCCGCAACTACCCCTGGTACGGTAATCGCGACGTCGTCGAATGCACGTCCATCGGAATTGAAGGGAAAGTTGTCGTACTGCTGAAACTTGATTTGAAAATCAGCTCCCAGTGAAATGCCAGCCGTCGACGCGGCTGCCGCCAGGTCAATGCTAAACGGCGTATAGAGGTTGTTTGCCGAATTGGAGTTGTCCAGACTGATCAGTGTGTGCCAAGTGGTCCCGTCTACGCTGATCGAAACCCCATCTCCGTTAAAGCTTCCCACAAATGTCGCCGGCAGCGCGGTGTCTTCGTCGTTGACATCCTTGTGAGCAAACGTAAGCTGCGCCTCCGAGATACCGGATAGATCGACCGAGATTATGGCCTCATTCAGATTCATGGCTCCGGCCGGCGTAGCGTCCATCACGAGATGAAACGCCCCGCTATTCGCCGGGCCGCCCAGCGTGTCGCTCACGCCGATCCGTCCATTGGGCGAGGAGGAACCGATCGACCATTCCGGCCCCAGTCCGCCCGATTCAAAATCCTCTGAATACAGCGTCGAAGAGACGCCGGTCTCGCCTTCAATGTGCGTCTCAAACATTAGACTCCCAAGCGGCTCGATCCTCTCCCAGACCACAGCCAACATGCAACGGTCTTCGAACACTTCACATTGGAGCGGAGCCGAACGGCGGATGCGACTTCGAGAGTGCCGTCTTCGCAAATTACTGAACAACCCATTCGTTCGACCCATAATGTTACTCCGCGTCAATTGCAGAAGAGTCGCTGAGACAGTTCCCGACTAATGTGCCCCATCTTCGCGAGCGCACTGCCGATAGGCGTTGGTTGGCGTCTGCGACTCGACAGCCGGCCCCTCGGTTAGACTCCGGCAACGACTCATTCAGCGGACACATTTGAGGTCGCTGACCAATCGCTCCACATTCTGAACGACGAACCGTGTCCGGGGCTGCCGCTCCAGGGTTCGTCAGGCCTCCGAAGAGTTAGTGCGACATCTGTCTCCCTTCTTCGCCAAAAAATTGGCGATTTCTCGCAGACCCCCGCGGCACCTGGTCGCGTGCCTCGGAGTTGCCGTGCGAATCGTGGATTCTGCTCGGAGAACGAGATAGACTGAATCACATGTCCCAAGTAATGCAGATTCTTTCGCGCATTGAACACGGTGACCCGTTGGCGGCGGACGAATTGTTGCCGCTCGTGTATCAGGAACTGCGCAACCTTGCCGCCCGCCGGCTGATGCGAGAGAAGCCAGGACAGACGCTTCAGGCAACGGCCCTTGTCCACGAAGCCTACCTGCGTTTGATCGGTACCGAGGATGTCGGGCAATGGAACTCTCGGCAGCACTTCTTCGCGGCTGCCAGCGAAGCGATGCGGCGAATCCTCGTGGAACGGGCTCGGCAACGTCAACGATTGAAGTACGGAGGCAACTTCCATCGCCAGGAGCTTGTTGACGACGATCTGGTCGCCGTCGATCGGATCGAAGAGATTCTGGATGTCGACGCGGCTCTGAACGAATTGGCCAAACACGATCCCCGGTCGGCGGAATTGGTGAAGTTAAGGTTCTTTCTCGGTATGACGAGCGCAGAAGCCGCCGAGGCCTTGGGGCTTTCGACCAGAACAGTCGATCGTCTATGGGTTTACGCAAAGGCGTGGCTTCGCGACGCGTTGGCAAGATAGGTATATTTTCAACCGCACCATGGTTTTTTTCCTCGCGTGTGTCGGAGTTTTGCCGTAGACGACGCACATATCTAGTGGCCTCCCTTTGGGTGTCGAAATTGACGAGCCTATTCCATGCGCGATCGTGATATTTTCCTGTCGGCAATTGAATACGACTCGCAGGAAATGCGAGACGCATATGTGCTTGAGGCGTGTGGCGATGACGCGGCGCTCCGCAGTCGTGTGGAAGTACTGTTGCAGGCCGCCGCAATCGAAGACAGCTTTCTCGAGACTCCGCCACCCGGAATGGAAGCGACGCTCGACCTGACGAATGCCTATGAGCCCGGCGCCCAAGTCGGTGCCTACCGACTGTTAGAACAAATCGGTGAAGGCGGCATGGGCGTCGTCTACCTTGCCGAACAAACAGAGCCAGTCAATCGGCAGGTTGCCCTGAAGGTCATCAAGCCCGGCATGGACACGCGCCAGGTGATTGCCCGCTTTGAAGCCGAGCGGCAGGCGTTGGCGGTGATGGATCATCCAAATATCGCCAAAGTGCTCGGCGCTGGCACGACCGACGTCGGCCGACCCTATTTCGTGATGGAACTGGTACGTGGCGTTCCGATCACCGAGTATTGCGATCAACATCAGTTCACGCCGCGAGAGCGACTGCAGCTTTTCTTGCCTATTTGTCATGCCGTACAACACGCACACCAGAAAGGCATCATTCATCGCGATCTCAAACCGTCGAACATCCTCGTGGGAACATACGACGACGAAGCAATCGCAAAAGTGATTGACTTCGGTGTCGCCAAGGCCACAGGGGGCCAGCTTGGCGGGAAGACGAATTTCACGCAGTTTGGCCAGATCGTGGGCACGATGGAGTACATGTCGCCTGAACAGGCGGAGTTAAATCCCTCCGACGTTGATACACGTAGTGACGTCTATTCGCTCGGCGTGTTGCTTTACGAACTGCTGGCAGGCACGCCCCCCTTTGATCGGCAGCGAATGCGTTCGGCTGCCTTTGATGAACTATTGCGGATCATCCGCGAAGAGGAGCCGCCCCGCCCCAGCGAGCGGTTGAGCACGTGCGAGACGCTTCCGTCGGTGGCAGCCAACCGTCAGATCGAGCCGCGCAAGCTCAGCACCCTGGTCCGCGGCGAGCTCGATTGGATTGTGATGAAGGCGCTGGAGAAGGATCGCAACCGGCGTTACGAAACCGCGAACCGCTTGGCCGAGGACATCCGCAACTACCTCAGCGACGAGCCGGTTATCGCCTGTCCGCCGTCGGCCGTCTATCGATTTCGCAAGTTCGCTCGTCGCAACAAGGGGTTGTTCGCGGCGACGGCTGCCGTCGCCGCTTCTTTGCTGGTTGGCACGGGGCTGGCGACCTGGCAGGCAGTTCTGGCGACGCGTTCTGCCACAGCCGAGCGAGAGGCCCGAGAATACGCCGATAGCGAACGTAACCGGGCCATAGCAGCCGAGCTACTGGCGGAGCAGCGTCTGAAAAGCGAACAAGAGCAGCGGCAACGAGCGGAACAGGCGGAGCGGGCAGCCAGGCGTGAAGAAGCGATCGCCACGGCTGTCAATGACTTTCTGAACCAAGACCTGCTGGGGATGGCAGAACCTGGTTCGCAACTCGAACAAGGACTCACAGTCGATCGGGAAATCAAGCTACGCACTGTATTGGACCGCGCGGCGGAGAAAATCGACGGCCGGTTTGAGGACGAGCCTCTGGTCGAGGCGGCCATTCGCTCGACGATCGGCTGGACTTATCTGAACCTGGGAATGCACAAAGAAGCGGAGCACCATTTGTTGCGCGCGCACGAATTGCGCGAAGCGAAGCTTGGCCCAAATCACGCCTCAACGCTCGCCTTGGCGTGTGACTTGGCGTGGCTCTACTGGTATCAGGGGAGGTATGACGAGGCCCTTGCCATTTCGCAGGAGACGCTGGAACGGTGCCGAGACGCGTTGGGCCCGGATCACCCCGTCACGTTGGCAAGCCTTGCGCGGGTGGGCTACTCGCAGCTTGGCCTCAACCGGGGTCATGAAGCGCAGAAGGCCCTCCGAGAACGTCTGAATGTCCTACAACGCCTTGCGGCCGCAAGTCCTTCCGATGCTGCGCGAGTCCGTATGTACATAGCGGAACACGATCTGGCGAATGTGCTCGTGTACGGGGGCGGCGCGCGCGAAGCCGAAGCCATGTACCGTCGGGCTTTTGAGTTCTTTCTTTCGAAGTACGGTCCTGAACACCCCCGAACCCTGATGGCAAAGGGGGGCTTGGCTCGCGCGCTGGAGACCCTAAACGAGCGAGTCAACAACGGGAAAGGCGCGCCGGAACTCCTCGCGGAAGTCGTCGCAGACGGAGAACGTGTCTGGGGGCCCGAACATCCTTGGACACTATTCCACAAGTCATACCTCGGACGTTCAATGGGTGCGCACGGCCGGATGGCGGAAGCCGTGGAACTGCTTCGCGAAGTCCTGTCGCAAGAGCGGAAGGCGATCGGGCCGGAACACAAGCATACGTTGGACACTACAACCCGTCTTTCGTTCTTGCTGAAAACACAGGGTCGAAAGCGCGAGGCCGAGGAATTGTACCGCGAGACGCTCGCTCTCTTGAGACGCGAGGTCGGACCTGAGCACCCCAGCACCCAAAGGGTCGCCAAAATCCTGGAGCGGTACATGATGGGGCGTTCGACAGACTTGATGCGAAGCGGCGACTTCGAGGCCGCACGGCAAGTCCTTACGGAAGCGATCGAACTCGATCTTGAAAGCGCGAATCTCTGGAACGGCCGGGGCATCGTCGAGTACCGCCTAGGGAACTTTCAGGCGGCTGTCGAGGCGTTTGAGAAGTCCGCCAAGTTGCGAGGTTCCGTCGCTCAGGGCGAGCAGTTCGTTCCGGCGATGGCGGCCTGGCAATTGGGCGACCACGAAGGAGCCTGCCTCCTCTTTCTCGAAAGCCTGAACTGGCTCTATGCCGATGTCCGATCGCTCGATCACATTGCGCTCTGTGAGGAGGCTGAAGCAGTGATCGC
>JAGQOS010000038.1 GCA_020427265.1 Planctomycetales bacterium | reverse complement strand
CCTGGATGTGGGCGGCGATCGTTCACAACGAACCTTATCGCGGCGTCCAAGCCGTTTGAAAGAAATTGAGTAGCGGGACCTCGAAGTGATTGCCGAGGGACGACAGCTCGCCTGGTTTTATGGGCCAAGGACTCAACGTCTGCATGAGCCCGTGAGTGTGAATGGGCGTCGTCGCTCGCGTACTGGATCTCATGGGCCCGGGGCATGTCCTCGCGAGCTCGAATAGCTGAATGCGCCCTTCGAGGGCTCTTCGAGGTCGAACAACAATTCAAACCGCGTACCGTTGGCCCGTCGGAGCGCCCGCTCCGCTGCGGCTTCGGCAGGGCCTCCGCTGCGCGGGCGGTCCGACTCACGAAACGGACGATCATCATGTAAAGCACGCCAAAGACTTGACGAATCCCTACATAGCTGAATCCGAGTTGGGCTCTTCTTACCGGCTGTTTCATGGGTTGGGCACCAACGCGCGAAATTGTTCTTCGTCCATCTCTTCGACCGCACCCGATTCGCTCGCCACGAAACGCCGGCCGCCGATGCCTTGCTTCTCATACGCCACGATCGGCGCACCGGCCGGACCGAGGGCTTTGCTCTTCTCACCGTAGAGCACAACAAACGGCTGACCGTCGCGTTGCGAAACGAACAACTGGTCGACGTCGTGCACGCCGAGCGACTTGAGGGCCGGCGGTTCGAACGAGCGAATGAACTCTTTGAACTCCGCTTCACTGGCCGGCGGCTGGCCGCGATGCTGGCCAATATAGCGGCCATACAGAACGGCCAACGGCTTGAGGCTCGAACCCTCGGTTTCCGCCGACGACGCGCCCGAGCCACAGCCGGCGAACATGCCCAGCGACAAGATACCGACTGCGAGAAAGCCGAGATGCTTCTGGCGTTGCCGGCCGGTTTCGTAAACCGTTGCGAATGGATTTTTCATCGGTAAGACGCCGACCATTGCGAGAAGGAATCGCCCCCCTCCTCTCTACCCTTGCGCATCATGGCGTGCTTTTCGTCTGCCGTCAAGCTTTCCCCGCTGGCGCCCACGAGAACTGCAAAGTCAAAGGCGAAGGGGTCAGGTCCATGTTTTCGGCCAACGATTGTACCCATGTTGTATCCGTTGCTCGCCGAAAAATGGACCAGACCCCGACTGTGCAGTTCTCCTGCTCTGGCGCCGGAGCGAGATCTTGTCGCGGCTATCGCGGCGGCTTATGTTGGCGAGGCATTCTCCCTTGCTCTCCCGAGAACTGTCGCCGAACCATGGAACTGGAATACTCCGCAAATCTTCGCTGGGTGCTCGGTGCGACGATCGTCGTTTATGTCGTGGCCATGTATGGCCTGGCCTGGTTCGCCAAAGGCAAGATCCACAACAGCGAAGACTACCTGGTGGCCGGCCGGCGCCTGCCTTTGTCGCTGGCATGGATGACGATCCTGGCCACCTGGTTTGGCGCTGGAACATTACTCGCCGCAACCGATGAAGTGCGCCTTACAGGATTGCAGGGCGCCACGCTCGACCCGCTCGGCGCTGGTGTGTGCCTGTTGCTGGTGGGCATGTTCATGGCGGGGCCGATGTGGCGCATGAAACTGCTGACTCTCTGCGACATGTTTCGCGAGCGGTTCGGGCGCACGGCCGAATTGCTCAGCGCCGTCGTGCTCGTGCCGAGCTACCTTGGCTGGGTCGCCGCGCAGTTCGTGGCCTTGGCCGGCATGCTCGAATTGTTTTTCGGTCTTGATCCGCAATGGGGCCTGCTACTCGTCGCCGTCATCGGAACCGGCTATACGCTGATGGGCGGCATGTGGTCCGTCACGTTGACCGACGCGGTGCAGATCATCCTGGTGCTACTCGGGTTGCTCGTGCTGCTCGCCGTGGTCTTGCTGCAGTTGGGCGACGGCAGCGCGCTCTCGGGCCTGCGTCATTTGATGGCGAGCACTCCGCCCGATCGCCTGGAGCTGATTCCCCGCGAGTCGACGGCGAAGTTCATGGACTGGCTGACCGTGTTCGCCATTGGATCGATGGGCAACATGGCGTCGCAAGATTTGATGCAGCGAGTTTTCGCTTCAAAGAACGAAACGATTGCGCGACGCGGCCTGTATGTCGCCGGCGTGGCGTACCTGGTGTTCGGTTCGATTCCGGTCATTCTGGGACTCGCCGCACCGATACTTTTGCCCGACATGGCGGAAAAAAGCGTACTGGCGATTCTCGTGCACGAGTTTCTCAGTCCGCCGTTGGCGATTGTCTTTACCCTGGTATTGATGTCGGCCGTGCTGTCGACAATCGATAGCGCGATCCTCGCGCCAGCGAGTGTGGTGGCGCAGAATCTTTTGCCTCGGCTCACTTTGGCCTCGCCGCTGCTGCTCGATCGGCTCTCGGTGCTCGGCGTGGCCGCTTGCAGCCTGGCTTTGGCGTATCGCGGCGAACGCGCGTACGCATTGCTAGAAGAATCGTACGCTCTGGGGTTGGTCGGGCTATTCGTGCCGATGATGCTTGGCATCTACACGCTGCCGCGATCCGGCGCTCCGGCAATCGCCAGTATGCTTGTCGGCATGCTGGTCTGGGGCGTCCACTTCTACTTCGAGTGGGAAGTCTTCCTGCCGACCGTCGCCTGGATCGGAGTGCTAGCAATTCCCGCGAAGCTCGCCGCCACGGCCATCGCGCTCTTTGCCTACTTCGTTTGCGAACCGCCCTGGCGGATGCGCCGCGCGGTATAGTGGGAACGTGTTCGCTAATCCGGTTGAACTCGCGCCGCGCGGCGGAATCATGCCGCGAGGGAAAATTTTCTGAAAATTGATGCAGGCGTTGCAGCCCGTGGCCGGATTAACAGGGTGAAAGGTCGAACGAGATGAGGCAATTCGGGTCGCAAAGCGACGGAGAACTGTTGCAAGCATTCGTGGCCGACCGCGATCAGCAGGCATTTGCCGAGTTGACCGAACGCCACGCGGGGCTCGCGATCGGTGTGGCTCGTCGCATTCTGGGTAATACTCACGACGCGGAAGATGTGGCCCAACAAGCCTTTGTTACTTTGGCGACCAAGGCCGAAACACTTATCGGCGCTGAGAATATTGCGCCATGGTTACATAAGGCGGTTTGGAATATCGCGATGCGCACACGTGAAAAACGCGACATTCGCATGCGGCATGAGCGCCAGGCCGCCGTCGATGCGACCGCCGCCGCGACGGAAGCGATCGCCGAGCGGCAGTTGCGAGAAATCATCGACGGCGAGCTGGCGGAACTTCCGGAGAAATATCGCCTGCCATTGATCCTGCATTATTTGGAGGGCTATTCCGAGCGCGATGTCGCCCAGCGGCTCGAGTCTCCGTTGGGAACGATTTCGAGCCGTCTCAACCGGGCCCGCGAAATGTTGCGTTCTCGACTCGCCCGACGAGGCATCGCCGTGGCCGCGACCTTCAGTTTGACCGAACTGTTCGCCCGCGAAGCGGTGGCCGACTCCTGGAAGACGGCGACTATCGAAGCGGCTTTTGCGGCCACTGCAAGCGGCGCGGCAGCCGGCACTGCGGCGATTGTTACCGCTTCGTCGACGAGCGCCGCGGTGAAAACGAAATCGATCGCCATCGGCGCTGCATTGCTCTTGCTGGCAACCACAGGCGCCATCCTCGTCTCTCGCGATCGCGGACCGGCGAGCGGTCCAGAGACGCCGTCGCTGGATGTCCGTGTTCCCGCACAGCTCGCCCCGGCGCCAGAGCAGGCTGGAAAAGCCGCTTCCGGAGAAAGCCGATGGAACGGCCCGATGGATACGCCCCAACACAACGCTTCGGTCGCAAACGCCTGGAACTCAGCAGAGGCCAATTCAACAACCAAGGAGAACAACATGAAAAACACAACGCCGCTTTCGTCCGCCGTGATCGCTATGTCGATCGCATTGAGTTCGCCTTCCATCTCGACGGCGGAAACTACAGATCTCATCAGCCGCTTCAATCCGCGGCAAGGCACCGTGGCCGGAGATTGGACAAAGAGCGATGGCACGCTGCGCGTTGCAGCCGCCAAGGGTTCACGCTGTGTGCTAACCGAAGTAAGGGGCGACTACGATCTGCTTGTCGAGTTCACGCGACCGGAAGGTGAAGACGCGGTCGGATTGATTCTACCGATCGGGTCCAAGCAATGCGTGCTCGAACTGAGCGGCTGGCGCGGCGAAGCCCATGGCCTGGCGCGCATCGACGAGCTACCCTCGCGCGCACCCGAGAATCCGACTTCGGTGCGACCGGGAAACCTGGAAAATGGCGAACGGCATCGCGTCGAAGTTCAAGTGCGCGTGAAGGGCGACGCGGCCCGAGTCGCCGCGCGGCTCGATGGCGATTCGCTGTTCGATTTTACCGGTGCTCAATCCCGGTTCGAACCTCATCGGTTTTACACGTTGCCGTCCAGAGAGTCGCTCGGCCTGGTCGCCGCGAGCACAGCCGTCGTGTTTCATAAGGTGGAACTCAAGGCCGAATCGACGAGCATGCCGCTGGTCGATGAGCTGGCGACCATCGAATTTGAGGGCCGAAGGTTTGTAACCGAACTGGCCGATGCGGTGACGGTCGAGCCCTTTGCGGACCGGCAGGCGTTGCACGTCGTGGGTGGAGAACCGGCCTATGTGTTTCTGCCGAACGTCGAGTTGCAAGACGGCACAATCGAAGTGGATATCGCCAGCAACACGTTCAGCGGCATCGGATTTCGCGGGGGCGACGGCGGGAAGAAGTTTGAGATGATCTACTTTCGCCCTCAGAATTCAGGTACGGACAAGCACGACAAAACCGTGCAATACGTGGCGAAAGGACGTGCGGACGGCGCCTGGCGTTACCTGCGCGAGAACTTTCCTGGCAAGTACGAGGCCGGCGCCGACATGCGTGTTAATCAATGGTTTCACGCCCGCCTGGAAATTGCCGGCGCAACGGTTCGCGTGTTCGTCGACGACGCACCCAAGCCCGTGCTGGTAGTCGATGAAATGCTCTACGGCACGTCGCGCGGAACCGTGGGGCTGTGGGGATGGAATAGTTACTTCGCGAATTTCCAATTCACGCCAGCCGATTGACGCGGCGCGACCGAGCAGCGGCGCGCGGAACAACCGTCGCGCTGATGCGCAGGAAAGGATTTTACCGGCTTCGGCGGCGACAGGAAATTGGCGGCCGGCTCGATCTTTACCAGTTGTCCGTCCGGAACGGGCTGGCCGGCAGGCCTTCCTTGTTGTAGAGATTCGCACCCAACGGGTTAGCCGAATAAGCGTAGCGAACGGCAACCGGCGCGGCGACTTCGGAGCTGCTAACGACGACGGTCTTGCCATCGATTTTCGCGTCGGCCCAGACCCATTTCTTGTCTTCACCGGCGATCGCAAAACGCTGGAGCTTGCCGTCGGCCACTTCGGCCACCGGTTCAAGCCCGCTCTTCTCGCCCACGATCAGCCCGCCGCCGACATGGTCGAAGTGAATGCGGATCTGATTGCCTTCCACTTGATGGCTCTTGTAAAGCGGGCCGCTGGGCACGACGTCCTTGCCGTAATCTTGCTTGAGCGCCCATTGGGCGAGCCGCTTGCCGACATCCTGCTTGTTCTTCGGGTGAATGTCTTTCGTTTCTCCGATGTCGATGATTACGGCCATGCCGCTGTGCGGAATGTCGAGCGCCTGGCGCTCGGCGTCGCGGACGCGGGCGTAGCCGTCGCCGCCTTCGGGCGTGTTCTTGTCGTCGGTGAAGTTGGCCAACTGCACCCAATAGAAGGCCAGATCACTGTCGTTCCACACGTGGCGCCAGCCTTTAACCAGCGCGTGCTTTTTGTAGTAATAGGTTTCGCCTTCGCCGCCGTTCGATTCACCCTGATACCAGATCGCCCCTTGCACGGCGAAGGGAACGAGCGGGTGAATCATGCCGCGGTACAACCGTGTCGGCTCTTGATGGCTGAGCTTGTCGGTTGGCAATTCGCCGGCGTCGCGCTTGGCGACCGTATCGAGGATCTGCTGCGCGAAGCCTTGCTCTTTGATCTGTTCGAAGCCAACCGGCGGGGTCCACGGTTCGATGCGCGTGCCGCCCCAGTTCGAACCGATCAAGCCGATCGGTACATCGAGTTCTTCTTGCAGCGTGCGGCCGAAGAAATAGCCGACAGCCGTAAAGTTGCCCACGGTCGCCGGCGAGCACACTTCCCACTTGGCGGGAACGTCGTTCTGCGGCGAATCGGCCGGGCGATGCGGAATCTTGATATGGCGAATGAGCGGGTGATCGGCGGCGGCGATTTCTTCTTGCGCATTGAGCGAGCTGCGGACCACCCATTCCATGTTCGACTGGCCGCTACAAATCCACACTTCGCCGACCAACACGTCTTTGATCGTTAGCTCGTTGTTTCCCTTGATCTTCAGGTCGCGCGGTTCGGCACACGCTTCGAGCTTATCCAGATCAACGCGCCAGTTTCCCTTGTCGTCGGCCTTGATCGTCTTTTCCTGACCCGCGAAGGAAACGGTCACTTCTTCGCCGGCATCGGCCCAGCCCCAAACAGGAACGGCCTGCCCGCGCTGCAACACCATGCTGTCGCTCAGCACGCTGGGCGTTTTAACATCGGCCCGGGCGAATGAGGAAAGCGAAACGAGCGCGACGGCAAGCGAAGCAACGAGGTAGCGTTTCATGCGACGGTTCCTTTGGGAAGACTTTCAGGAGAGATGCTTGAGTGTGGAACGAAGGGCCTGCAACTTCGAGGCTCAGGGCGTGGATTGCGGCACGGGCTGCCGACCCGAGCGTCGCTAATAAGGTAACGTCGGGCGGAAGGCGATTGCAAGTAGCCGCCAGAAAGTCGTGGAATTCAGGGTTCGACGCCATTGGGAAGCGCCCTATGCCCGCAAATTTTGGGCATGGGCGAAAACTCAGTGTCGCCCGGCGATTGCTCGACGCCGCCCTCACCGAACCACGTCGCCCGCAACGTCGAGCAACTGCGAATTCGGAACGGAATTGCCAAACGTGTCGAACTTGTCGAACGTCCACACGACCTTCTTCGTGGCCGGGTCTAATTCGATGAGCAACGGATTGCCCGGCCCGGCGTGGCAGTTGCCGATCACGTAATGGCTGTTGGGCAGCACTTCCAGCGTGGTGACCCAGGCCAGCGTGATCCCGGGCAGATCGTGCTGATGGACTTGCCACACGATCTCCCTTTCCGGTGTCACTTCAATCACGCTATGGCCATTGCCGGTGGCGATGAGCGTGTTGCCGCAGGCCAGTCGCACGGCCGCGAAGAGTCGATTGCCAAACGCTTCGGGTCCGTGGCCGCCGCGCGCTTGTTTGCCGAACATGGGCACTTCGTATTCCCAGACGACCTTTCCCGTTTGGCGATCGTACTCGCGCACCCGGCCGTCGTTCTCCTGCGCGACCAGGTAGTTGCCGTTGGGCAGTTTGCGCACTAATCGCGTATCGCTATGGGTGCTCGGCCGGTCGCGTTGGAGCGCCATTTCGCTTAGCAACTTGCCGGCGCGATCGACTTCGATGATGCGCCCTACGCCCGACTCGGCGATCATCACCCGGCCGTCGGCGAGCGGTTCAAAGGCATGCACTTCCACCGGCTTGCCCGCGTTGCCGTTGGCCTGGGCCGAATTGTACGACCAGACCACCTCTTTTGTAGCGATGTCGATTTCGGCAACTTCCGCATGGCCGCGCTGGACCATGACGTGACCATTCTCGAGCCAATGGATATCGTGAATCCCACCCCAGGGCATTTCCCATTCGATGTCGCCATCCGCCGCCACGATCGCCAGCTTGCCGTTTCCTTGCACGATCAACCGATGCGCGGCGCAAACGGGCTCGGCTGCAAGAAACAGCCCAGAAAAAACGATCGTAAGGCGGCAGATACTAAATAGTCTCATCGACGGAGTCCTTCGGAAAATGATATCGGGCGTATTCGTTGCGTATCGGCACATCGATACGGCGCAGCCTGTAGCGCGACGACGGCAACGTTACAGTTACTCGATGAGCGGTTCGCTGTCGACGGCTGAAAACAAGGCGTCCGTTTCGCTTTCTCCCAGGTCTGCTTGCGTTTCGCCATCGTCGACTGCGACCGTATCGGCCGACCATTGCGCGGCGATTTCGATCGCCAGTAGATCGAACCCGGCCGTCGCCGTTGCACGCGCTATCGAAATGTCGGCGTTTGTGTGAACCGCGTCGGCAGCCTCGGTCGCGTTGTTGGAATCGGGATCGAGATCCGCGGCCCCGAGAGAAACGGGCGATCCGGTAGACGTCGATGTTTCGGCAGCCGCCAACGGCGGCGGGGCGGCCACGGCAGGAACATCGGGGATGAAAGGCGTGTCGAGGCCGACCGCTTTGCGGGCCACATGCGCCGCATCGAGCGCCGAGATGGTGCCATCGCCGGTCACGTCGCCCAGCAACTTGGGATCGGTCAGTTTGAAGGCGTCGAAACCGGCATCGAGGCCGACGGCTACGCGAGCGATAAAGGAAGCATCGAGCGCACTGTAGCCGCTGGCGCCGCTCACGTCGCCAAAAAAGGCCACGGTTTCTAGCGCGCGGTCACCCGGCGCGGTGACCTCGTCGCCCCCGACGTTCAGTCGCACGCCGTCGATTCGCAGCAAGGCCGCATCGCCAATCGTCGCCGTCGCCGGCACCGAGGCATTGAGCACGAGCACGGTCTCTCCGGCGGCCATTGCTCCCACGCCGCTCAGTCGCACGTTCAGTTCACCGGGATAGATGCTGTCGACGATGGCCACATCGGCCGTATCGGGCGCGTCGATGCCGAAGGCCACGTCGTGGATCGAAAGCAGCGCGGGATCGTAGCGGAAAACAAAGGAGAGATTCGACGTTCCCGCCGCCGCACCGAGCACAATCGGAATGCCGAGCACGCCCCCCTGCCCCTCGGCGAGTTCGACCGCCTGGCCGGGGCCGCGGACAACATCGGGCAGGCTGAGCGCCGGCGCGTCGTCTACGGTAATGATAAAGGTTTCCACCAAATCGCCGCCCGGCAGGCCGTCGAAATCGCCGTCGATCGGCGAGCCGTCGATGAGCAACACGCCATCGGCGCTACCGTCGAGTGTAAACGTGTAACGATCCGCGGCGAGCGGCGCGCCGGTTTTAACGAAATGCAACAGCCCGGTCACGTCATCGGCGAAGAGCGACCCGACGACTGGGCCGGAGGCGTCGCCCACGAGTCGCGCATCTACCGTGGCGCTGGCCGCGGCCGCAGCGGAAAAGGTTCCCGTCGGCGCAGGAGCGGGCGAATTGGCTTTGCCATAGAGATTCAGTTTCGTGATGTCGTAGGGCGATGTAATCGACACGACGGTTCCTGACGTGGTCTTATTCGACGCGGCGTCGACGTCGTTGAAGGTCGCCTTGAACTTCGTGAAGTTGAACGACAGGCCGCGCGACGCCACCGACTGTACGTCGCTATTCGATTGGAGGCCCGACTGCAAAGACGTCAGGATCGACCCGTCAAACTCATACGACACGTGGACGATCGGCTGTTCCGTTTCCGTTCCGCCAGTAACAAATTCAATCTTCGCTGGGTTAAATATGTCTGCGCCGTCGATCGCATCGACCAATCGAGGCCAAGACATCCCCAGAACCGCCGCCACGGACACGTCGAAGGAGAACACGTCGCCGAATTTGCGCTCGCCATTAGCGATCAAGACGGAGCGCGAAAATCCAAACGAGACATCATCGACGACCAACCAGTCCTTGCGTCCGGCCAAGGGCGAGTTGCCCGGCACACCGGGTATCTGCATCAAGATTGATGCGTCTGCATTCGCAGCGGCCAGGGCGGCCACCATTCGCGCCGGAGGTGTTGGCGGCGCCGGCTCGTCGGTCGCGGCGAGCAGGCCGGACGGCGCTAAACTGCTGTTGAGTTGAATCAAATCGATATTGGTGGTCACATTGCCGATCGATTCTCCGGTCTTTTCGTTGATTTCCCGATACGTGAATTCGGCCTTGGTGAAATTCAAGGACCAGACGAGCATCGACCCTTGCACTTGGACGATTGTCATGACCGCGTCGTCCAAGGTCCATTCGACTGGAATCGTGGGACTCGTTTTCACGGGGTAAACGTAATGGATCTTGGCTTTGACTCCTGTTGCGTCGCCGAGCATGGCGATCAGGTCGTCGGTCCCTTGGTCGACGAAGCTGGCGAAGTAAACGTCGTTCCCCCCGACGCCGCCATTAATCATATCGCGGAAAATGGGCCAGTAGACGTCGACGACGGGATACCAATTCGCATGGCCATCGGCCGTGGCAATGCCCTTCGCGCCGGGCACTTCGACGAAAATGCGCTGCTCGTTTCGGTCACCCGTCGGGTCAAATCCGGCCAGATCCAGCGTGTTTGCGTCGGCCGCCGCACTGCGGAGCAACGAGAGATTGCCGCCCCCCTGCATCGCCGCCGGATTGTGAATGGTCGCAGTCGTCTCTTCAGCTTCTCCGCCACGGTCGGGGATGCGTGTGACAATGTCAACCTTGTCGTAGTAAAGCGCAAGCTCCTGGACTGCCGTGCCAAGGTTGATCGAGATGAACGTTGCATTCGTGAAATTGTATTCCAGCAACGTCGCTAGCTTGCTCTCGTCGCCAATTCGATTCAGCGAGTGCACTTGAACCGAATCGAACTTGGCGCCGTCGGCCACGGCCTTCATCAATTTCGGAGACGCCTTATCGAGAAAGCCGTAGATCAAGGCCGGTTCGACGATGATCACACCCTTATCATCTCGCGACCAACTAAGGGTCACGTTTTGGACGTCGATTTCATCCACATGACCGTCGACCGTGCTGTTGCCCAGGATGTCGTCGATCTTCATCACGACTTCCGACGGACCGTTGCCGGACGCTACGGCCTGAAATGCTGCGGCGGGAGCCGCCGATTGCGTGTCCGCTGTGTCGAGCAGTTTGGGTGGCGCCGCCAGCTTGGCCCCGTCCGGCTTATACGACCCCGCAATCGATCCCTCGATCTTGCCGGCGTCGTCGAAGTCGCGAAAGAGCATGTCCATGTTCGAGAAGCTCAACGAATACGACGTTTCGTATCCGAAATCGGCCAGAGCTTCGATGCGCACGTCGCCCAACAGATCGAATTCGACCACGGTCAGTAACGAATCGGCATTGCTGGCGACCACGTGCAATTCGACTTTGTCGAATTTGGTCGCCTCTTCCAAGGCGGTATGGATTTTGGCCCAGGCCGAATCGAGTTCCCCGCGAATATGCAAATCACTGAACTCCTTCACGATGTTCCGCGAATCCCCTGTTCCCGATAGCGCAACATCGGAGTGCCAATCAAACGAATTGATCTCGATCCACTTCGCATAGCCGTTGAGTGTCGAATCGCCATCGATGTCGGGAATCTTCAACAACAGGTTGGCGCCCTCGAAAGAAACCGGGGCCAAATTGCCGACGGCAGCCGGTTCCAGCGCCGGCGCGGCGAGCGGCGCCTCGTCGTCGATGCCTGCGAGCGATGCCGGTTGCAGGGCCGTGGCGCTGATGCCGGCAACGTTCACCTTGCCGGCCGTTTTGATTTCTGTTTTGTCGATAAACTCCGAATGCGTGACGACATAGTTTTCGGTATCGTAGGAGATCGACAGTCCGTCCGGTCCCAGCGCATAGCCGGTGGGCGCCGCATCGAAGATTTCGTATTTGATGTACGCTTTGCCGTCGGTGTCGATCAGTTGCAACTTGATTTCATCGTGGACGTTGAACAGATCGAGATCCGAAAGCAGCGCGGGCGCGGCCTTCGACCAGGGAAGCACCACCTCGAAATCGGACAAATCGGTCGTGCCCTTGGTGCGCGGCACTCCCGAATCGGCGGCGGGAATTTGGCGAAAGACACCATGGAACATATTGCTGACTTCGATCCAATCCGTGTGATCCGGAATCTCCAGATCACCCAAGCTGCCGGGTACTTCCATGGCCCAGATAAGATCGTTGGGAGCGGCGAGCAACGCGTCTTGCAGCGGTGCGTCGGCTTGCGTTTCGGCGGCTGAGAGCAGCGCCGATAAGTTCGCCTTGCCAGTGAGATCGAATCCGCCCACGGTCGATCCGACCAGTTCGCCGTTGTCGTTGTACTCGTTCGCCTTGGCCGACAGTCCGGTAAAGTTCAGACTCAACTGATAATAATTCTCGCTCCGCGAGCTACTATTCGCCGAGACCGAAGCCGACGAGACAATCGGCTCTGCCAGTTCGTATTCGAACAGGATCTGGTCGGCGCTGTTCGTAATATGGATCTTGGCGTCGTTGTCCAAGAGGGTTCCCAGGGCTGCGGCTTCGAGGACTTTCGGCGCCGCCTTGTCGAAGCGAGCCAGCAGGTTGACGTCGCCGGCCGAAAAGTCGCCGATGATGCGATCCGGACCAGAACTGCCGATGGAGCGGAACATGGAATCCGAGACCGACTCGATTTCAATCCACTTATCGTGCGCGGCGTTCGTACTTTCGCCGTCGATGCCAGGCAATTCCAGGTAAATGGCCAACAGATCCCGAGTTTCGAGCGACTCAAGGCGCAAACGGCGTTGCTGGCGATCACTCCGATCGCGGCGGTTTCGAGGATGCGGCACGGCAGGTCTTTCGGAAGACAGGATGGCGGGAAAGCGCAGGGTCGATGCGAGATGACGCCATGCTAACCACTCGCAGGAAGGGAGGCAAATTTAGGGCCTGATTTCGCGATCAGGTGTGGCGTCGGCCTGAAAAGGGGCGGCTGGCGACGCGAGACCGAGCCTCGCGCTTTCGAAAAATCTCGCCTTACCAGCCATAGGTGGCCCGCAGCGCGTCGTCGACCGTCGAGGTGACCTGGGACAAGCTCACTGGCTTCGTCAGCACGGAGTAGACTTGGGCCGCTTCGGCCTCGCGACGCATTTGCTCGTCCATTTCAGCCGAAACGAGGATGCAAGGCAGTAGTTCACGGACTTGCTTCACCCGACGCATGGTCTCGATGCCCGTAAGCTTGGGCATGTGGTAGTCGAGCAACACGAGATGAATCGACTCGCGCGTAACGATATCCAGGGCTTCGAGCCCGTCGCCGGCTTCGAACGTGCGATAGCCGCGCGGCTCGAGCATCGCCCGCAAGGTCTCACGAAACCCAAGATCGTCGTCGGTCAACAGGATGGACGGCTGCTGGATCATCTGGTGCGCAGTGGGCGAAAGTCGCCACATGAAGATACGGAGTGAACGCCGCGGCGTGGCGCGAGAGCGCCTCAAAGAGCGGCATACGTTTCCTCAATCATACGTCGAGCTTTCCCTTCCGGCCATAGCTATTAGGAAGCCTGGGCAACCTGCGGCGAGTTGCGGCGGGGGTATGTCCGGCGTCTGGACCGTGCACTAAGGCAAATCCGCCTTTCCATCTGGCGCATTGGAATCGTAGCGGCAGGGCGCAAGCCCTCCGGTGACACAGAAACCGGGCGGCTCGCGCCGGTCCGCTACAAATTGCGTGCCTTGAAAAACTGGTTCGCCCCGGGCCGTCCGGGCGTCCTTGTCAAGTTTCCGGCGAACTCTATACTGAACGGCAGTTGGTGGTTCGGGCGTTTGCATTCTCCATCGAGGCGCTACGCCGCCACGATCCGCCCGAACGTTTTTGGCCCCAGCCGTTGGCTTTCGACGCGCCCCGTTTATGGCGCCGGTTCGTCGAAACGAAATTGCAGCGGCGTCGCCAGAACCGCAACAGTCATCTGCGACTTGCAGTAGGAAGGTAACCGCGTGGAATCTCCGCAACCCGTTGCGACCGGCCCGTCGTCGCCGTCGTTTCTCGCCCGTCATGAGTTTCTGATCCGACGCTTGCATTCGCTCTCCGGACTCATCCCGGTCGGCGCTTATATGTGCATTCATTTGCTGACGAACGCCAGCGTGCTCGAAAGCGCCGCGTCGTTTCAGGTGAAGGTCTACATGATTCATAGCCTCGGCAAGCTGTTGCCGCTGGTCGAATGGACCTTCATCTTCATTCCCATACTGTTTCATGCCGTGATCGGTGTCGTCATCATTCAGGGCGGTTTGCCGAATAGCTCCAGTTACCCGCTGCAGAAGAATATTCGTTACACATTGCAGCGCGCCTCGGGAATGGTCGC
Source organism: Planctomycetales bacterium (assembly GCA_020427265.1). Lineage (GTDB taxonomy): Bacteria > Planctomycetota > Planctomycetia > Pirellulales > JAGQOS01 > JAGQOS01. Next base: position 4,308 of record JAGQOS010000038.1, on the reverse strand, counting down.
CTTCGCGTTCATTCTGTGGCACGTGTTCCACATGCACGGCTGGATTCACGCCAGCTGGTGGATCGATGGCGTGGCCAAACCGATGGCCGGCGCGCAGTTCAAGCCGTACAACGCCGCTTCGACGGCCGGACTGGCGCTGCAAAGCTGGTTGGTCGCCGCGCTCTACGCCGTGGGCGTGTTGGCTTGCGTATTCCACTTGGCTAACGGCATTTGGACCATGGGCATCACCTGGGGCGTTTGGACCAGCGCCGCCGCGCAGCGCCGAGCGGACAAAGTTTGCGCCGCCTTCGGCGTGCTGCTGGCCGTCGTCGGTCTCTCGGCGCTGTTCGGCATGCGCGACGCGGGCAATCCCGAGAACATCGAAGCGGCGATTACGGCCGAAGACAAACTTTACGAAGCAAAGACCGCTTCCGGCGAAGTCGCGCCCAACCCGGAAAAACGCAGCGAAGCTGGCGGCGAAGAAGCATCCAACGACGAAACATCGGTGGCCGACACCACAACGGCAGCGCGCTAGCCGCCGGCCATCGGAAGCGTTCATTTTTAGCCGCGGCGAAAGGTCGCGGCTGGTAGATAGCAAGGAATCATCATGGCAACTCAGCGTGTTCTGGTCGTCGGCGGCGGCCTAGCCGGCCTGGCGGCATCCATGCGGCTGGCCGAACTCGGAATTGACGTCGATCTGATGAGTCTTACGCCGGTTAAACGATCGCACAGTGTCTGTGCGCAGGGCGGCATCAACAGCGTCAACGATCAAACGCGCCAGCTCGGCGATAGCGAATACCTGCACTTCGACGACACGGTTTACGGTGGCGACTTCCTGCAGCATCAACCGCCGGTAAAGGAAATGGCCGATTGGGGCCCGAAGATCATCGATCTGATGGACCGGCTCGGCGTGCCCTTCAATCGCACGGGCGAAGGCTTCCGCGACCAGCGTCGCTTTGGCGGCACACTTTTCAAACGCACGGCCTTCGCCGGCGCGACAACCGGCCAGCAACTGCTCTACGCGCTCGATGAGCAAGTGCGCCGTTGGGAGGCCGAGGGCAAAGTAACCAAGTACGAGTTCTGGGATTTCCTCGGCCCGGTGCTCGACGACAACGGGACCTGCCGCGGCGCGGTCGCTCAAGATTTGGTTTCGATGGAAATCCGCACCTTCCCCGCCGACGCCGTGGTGGTCGCCTCGGGCGGTTGCGGCCTGATCTACGGCCGATCGACCATGTCGATGGTCTGCACCGGCAGCGCCGCCAGCCGCTGTTTCCAGGCCGGCGCCAAGTACGGCAACGGCGAGTTCATTCAGGTGCATCCCACGGCCATTCCCGGCGCCGACAAGTTGCGGCTGATGAGCGAATCGGCCCGTGGCGAAGGCGGCCGCGTGTGGGTGCCGCGCAAGCCGCAAGATGCACGACCGGCCCGCCAGATTTCTGAAGACGAGCGTTACTACTTCCTCGAAGAGCGTTACCCCACGTACGGCAACCTCGTGCCGCGCGACATCGCCACGCGCGAAATCTTTAACGTCTGCGTCTACGAAGGCCTCTCAGTCGACGCCGATCGCCAATGCGTTTATCTCGACCTCACGCACATCGGCCGCGACGAACTGAACCGCAAGCTCGGCGGCATTCTGTCGATCTACGAAAAGTTCCAAGGTGTCGATCCGCGCGAAGTGCCGATGAAAATCTTCCCGGCCGTCCATTATTCCATGGGCGGACTCTGGGCCGACTACGAGCGGACCGAAGCCGGTGGCCTGCGCATCGGGTCGCCGCGCAACCAGCAAACCAACATTCCAGGGCTCTACGCCATTGGCGAGTGCGATTATCAGTACCACGGCGGCAATCGCCTGGGTGCGAATTCGCTGCTGAGCTGCATTTTCAGCGGCTTGATGGTCGCGCCGGGCCTCGAATCGGCGCTCAAAGCGAACAAGACGGCCGTTGCCGATATGCCACCCTCGCTCTTCGATCAGGCGCGACAACAGCACGAAGAACGGCATCGCAAGCTGCTCAAGCGGAGCGACGGCGGCGAAAACCCGTACCTCATTCATCAGGAACTCGGCAAGACGATGACCGCGGCCGCCACGGTCGTGCGACACAACAAAGACTTGGAAGCGGCGCTCGGCACGGTCGCCGATCTTCAACAGCGGGCTCAGCGTTGCTCGCTCTCGGATACCGGGAACTGGACCAATCAGAATGTCGTGTTCACGAAGGCGTTGCTCGACATGTTCCCCTTGGCCAAAACGATTCTCAAAGGCGCGCTGCAGCGCGACGAATGCCGCGGCGCGCACTTCAAACCCGATTTCGCCATTGGCGGCATCGAAGCCGATAACCCGGCCGATCAGCGCCGCGAAGCCGAAGCCTGGTGCGATCGCTTCGAAGCGAAGAACCAGAAGTGGCTCAAGTCGACCGTCGCCTCGCTCGATAGCGACGGCGAACCGCAATTGGCCTATGAAGAGGTCGATACCTCGCTCATCCCGCCGCGCCCGCGTTTGTACGGCCTGGTCGGCGCGGAAATGATTGAAGAAGTCTGGAGAGAACGCTCGGTCAAAAAAGCGGCCGATGGAAATGGCGCGGCGGCCAAACAGGCCGTTGCATCACACGGATAGTTTCGAGGAATCACGTCGATGACAGCTAGCGGCAACGCACATCCGACTCAAATCAACGTACGAGTTCTGCGCCAAGATGGGCCCGGCGAGGCGAGCTATTGGCAGCGTCACACGATCGCGTACGAAGCCGACATGAACGTGATCAGCGTGCTGCAGAAGGTCGCCGCGCAAAGTCAGACCGAAGACGGCAAAGCCGTGGCCCCGGTCGCCTGGGATTGCAACTGCCTGGAAGAGGTCTGCGGCGCTTGCACGATGCTCGTGAACGGCCGTACGCGCCAGGCCTGCACGGCGCTGGTCGACAAATTGCTGGATGACAATTCCGAAGAAATCGAACTGCGGCCAATGAGCAAGTTCCCGGTCGTGCGCGATCTGATGGTCGATCGCAGCCGCATGTTCCACGCGCTGAAACGCGTGAAGGCCTGGATTCCGGTCGACGGGTATTACGACATGGGCCCCGGGGCGCGGCAATCGCCGGCGAGCCAGCAAACGGCTTATCCGTTGAGCGAATGCATGACCTGCGGCTGCTGTGTCGAGGCCTGCCCGCAGTACACGAAAATCGAGCTGAAACGCCAGGAAGGCGAGAGCGACACCGCGTATCAAACGCGGAAAGAAGCGGCCTGGCAGCGCGGTTTCGTGGGCCCGGCGGCGATCAGCCAGGCGATGCTCTTTAACGAAAACCCGACCGGCAAAATGAACGCCGGCGAGCGGCTCGATGCGCTGACGGCCGAAGGCGGCATTCAAGTCTGCGGCAACGCGCAAAACTGCGTGAGCGTGTGCCCCAAGGAAATCCCGCTCACCTACTCCATCGCCCGCGCCGGCCGCGCAACAACCGTACACGCGATCAAAAAGTGGTTCGATCGGTAAGACCGATTGGCGGAGCCGTTCCTGCGTTGGGTCGGTTCGACCTCCGCGCGCAAACCGTTTTTGCTAACCTGCACGGGGGTGCCCGACCGCGTGGAGTTGCCCGCGTCGCTTCACGCCCAGATTTCGGCGTGCTAAGATGCCAAAATTGGCAATCCCGAGAGGGACAAAGTAGGATCGTCCAAACGCAGAATCTGAGCAAGTGTCATGGTTGTAGACCACGCTGGCTATATTGACTACGACGACAAGATACGGCGTTTCAACCGCGCGAGATGCGTTTTCAAGAATGGGAAACTCGACGTCGTTGCTGAAGCACGAGGCTGCACGCTGAAGCTGTTTGGCATCCCGTTTTCCGATTCGGAATCTGTTGCAGACCTCGCGGGCAAGTCATTTGGTCCCAACAGCGAAGTAGTCCGCGATGACCCGATCGCCGAAGGTGGCGTCGAAATGGGTGAGAACTACTTTTCGTGGTTGTCCCTCACTGTTCGCTGCAAGAAGTATGACACCGCTGCGAATACACTCTCTGTTTCATTTCAGGCCGAGATTGAGGAAGTTGAGTGGGGCGATTCGGGCGACGTAGATGGTGCGGTTGTTTGCGAAGTCGTTGAATCACTATGGTAGGTGCGTGCGGTCACATCGGCCCCGTTCAATTCAGGCAATTCCGAAAGTCGCCGTTACTGCGTTGGGTGGATTAGCCCCGGTGGACTTGGGTGCGATTCGCGAAAACCGGACTGCGGTCGATTCGGCGTCAAGAACCGCCTGTCGTCGCAGCGGAAAAGCCCGCAAAGCGGGCGACAGCGTTTACGGCGAGCTTTGCGAGCCGCGACGCAGCCCACGGATGCCGAGCATGATTGCATCAG
>JAGQOS010000389.1 GCA_020427265.1 Planctomycetales bacterium | reverse complement strand
GGCGAACTGCCCAGTCGAGTGGTCGACAATCTATTCTGGCTGGGCCGCTATGCCGAGCGGGCCGAGTCGTCGGCCCGATTGCTGCGAACGACCATGCAATTGATTAGCAGCGAGGACGGCGACATGCCGGCCATCCCGGCGCTGGTGCGAGCGCTGGCCGACTCGGGCCAAATTGAGCCCGGCTACGCAATCGCGGAGCTGACCTCGTCCTTGCCCCAGCTTGAGTCCATGCTTCCGGAAGCCGTGTTCGACATCAAGCTGCCGCGCAGCCTTCGTTCGACCATCAACGAGGCCGTTCGCTTGGCTTCGATTGTGCGCGATCGGCTCGCGCTCGACGCGTGGAGAATTTTGCACAAGCTTGATCACACGGCGCGCCGGCCCAAGCAAAAATTTGCGCTCGATGCGACCGACGTCCTCGAAGTACTCGATTCGATTCTGACAGACCTTGTGGCTTTCGCCGGACTTGCTGGTGAAAGTATGACGCGCACCCAAAGCTGGCGCTTTCTCGATCTCGGGCGCCGTCTGGAGCGGGCCTATCAAACATCGAGCGCGTTGCGAGCCATGTTGACGGAAGTCCAGCTTGCGGAAGACGACAGCCCAGTTCTAGAAGCCGCCCTGCTGACGCAGGACAGCTTGATGACGTATCGCTCACGGTACCTGGCCAATATGCAACTGCCCGCCGCGCTGGACCTGTTGATTACCGACGATACGAACCCGCGTTCCATCATCTTTCAGCTTGCGCGGATTGTGGAGCATATTGATAACTTGCCCCGAGATGCTAACCAGGCGCAATTGGGACCCGAGCAGCGATTGGCGCTGGCTCTATACAATGGCGTGCGATTGGCTGATGTTTCGGATTTGATCGAGGCCGATTCCAGCCTTCAGCGAGTCAAGCTGGACCGATTGCTGCGACGGATCGGCGATCAGCTTCCCAAGCTCTCCGATGTCGTGTCCAGCCGTTTCCTTATCCACGCGGGCTTGGCCAGGCACTTCGGTAGCCGCACGATGGGGCTGTGATGAAGTACAAGATTACACACAGCACGTCCTACGCCTATTCGTCTCCAGTGAGCGTATGTCACAACCTGGTCATGATGACGCCGCGCGAGGACCCCCGCGTGCATTGCCTTTCGCATCGACTGCGCATTCGTCCCACGCCCCAGGTGTCAGGGCGTCGTTACGATTGCTTCGGGAATCACGTGCATAGTTTCTCCATCGAGGAGAGTCACCGTAAGTTGACGGTCATGGCGACGAGCCGAGTGTCGGTCGAGCAGTTCGAATTGCCGGCGCCGGAATCGACGCCGGCCTGGGAGTCGCTCGCGTCGGACGAAGCCGCGCAGCGGGATCCCTCCTGGCTCAACGTGGCGCCGTTTCGCTTTGATTCGCCTCGCGTTCAACGCTCGACCGAGTTTGCCGACTACGCGCGCACCGCCTTTACACCAAGCCGATCAGTGCTGGCAGCAGTGTTAGATCTTACGGCGACGATTCACAGCGATTTCGCGTACGACAAGCAAGCCACTCTGGTCGACACTCCGACCGAGGAGGCATTTCGCCTGCGGCGCGGCGTGTGTCAGGACTTCGCGCATGTACAAATCGCCTGCCTTCGTTCGCTGGGAATTCCGACGCGCTACGTGAGCGGCTATTTGCGAACCCTACCCGAAGCTGGGAAAGAGCGTCTTGTTGGCGCCGACCAGTCGCATGCCTGGCTCAGTGTGTATTGCGGAACGGCCGGCTGGATTGATGTTGATCCAACCAACAATTGCGTCTGTTCCACCGACCATATTCCCGTAGCCTGGGGCCGAGATTTCGGCGACGTCGTGCCGATCAAAGGCGTGTTTCTCGGCGGAGGTGAACATATTTTGAGCGTTTCGGTCGACGTCCTTCCGTTGGAAAAGGTCGATTAACGCAGTCCGTCGCGACGTCGTGCGATAACTCAGATCGCGCGGCTCAACTGGCCTGAGCGACGAAAGATATACCTCGCCAGGCCCTGCTACGACGGGCGCTTCCAGGGCTCGCGGTAGGCGCGGCTCAACAACGCGGTGGCCTCGTCGTCGTCAACAACCACTCGTTCTTGAGCGTCGTAGCGCAGCGGACGGCCGCCCAGGCCCATCGAGCAATTCGCCAAAATGCAGCTCGCCGTCGAGATATGGCCTTCTTCGATGTCGGCCACCGGACGGCTGCGTTTCTCGACAGCTTCCAGGAAATCGCGCATGTGTCGCCGCGTGGCGGGAGCGGCGTTCAGCTCGATGTCCTTTTCCGTAAGGTCTTCAGGATATTGCTCTCGCTCGTATACGCATTCAAAGCGCAAAGGCTTCGCATTCTTGTCGTGCGGAATGAAGTCGGCCCGCATCGTGCTTGCCTTGAGCGTGCCCTTGTCGCCGTAGATGAACAGCGCCCAGGGATACTCGGGATCGGGTGGGTCGCCCCAGCTTCGATGCTGCCATACGGCGTTGAAATGGTCGAACTCGAAGGTTGCCGTCTGCGTGTCGGCAATATTCGATTTCCCGTCCTTCTGCACGTAGATGCCGCCGGTCGATGTAATTCGTTTGGGCCAGCCTAGCCCGAGCATCCACCGCGCCGTGTCGAGCATGTGCACGCACATGTCGCCCATGATCCCGTTGCCATATTCCATGAACGTGCGCCACCAGCGCTTGTGCGGCAATCCGTCGTAGGGACGAAGCGGCGCCGGTCCCGTCCACATTTCGTAATCGAGGAAATCGGGCGCCGGCTGTACCGGTGGGTTGCCATTGGCGCGCATGTGGAAATAACAGCACATTTCCACGTGACCGATTGTTCCGAGCAACCCCGCCTCGACCACACGTTGCTTGACGTCGATCAAGTGCGGCGTGCTCTTGCGCTGCGTTCCGACCTGGACGACACGACCATGCTGGCGAGCGGCGGCCAGCATCGCTTCGCCTTCGAGGACGTCGACGCTGATCGGCTTTTGCACGTACACGTCGGCGCCCGCTTCGACGGCCGCGATCGCCTGCAGCGCATGCCAATGGTCTGGTGAGCCGATGAGTACGATATCGAGATCCTTTTCAGCCAGCATTTGGCGATAATCGTTGTACCTGTGCGGCTCTTTATGAGATAGCTGCCGTTGGCTGGCGATTTCCACCGCTTCAGCGAGCATGTGCTGATCGGGATCGCAGATCGACACCACGTCGACCGGCGCCACCTGAATCAATCGCCAGAGATCGCTTTTGCCGTACCAGCCCGCTCCGATCAATCCCACGCGTTTGCGTTGTTCTTTCGCGGCGGCATAAAGATTTGCGCTCAAGCCGCCGAGCGCGAGCGCAGCACCGCCGGCCTGTAGAAAATGACGTCGATTCACGCGAGTGATCTGTTTCTCAGAAGACGGCTGCTTCGACGTGATGTCAGGCATGGGAAGTGACCCTGTCACGAGCGTAAAGAAAGTGGCGTGCCGCCTAAGCAGGAGGATTGCAAAGTCTGGGGCCTGGTGCATTTTTCGGCGGAACCATCATGACCCTTAGCCGAGAATCGTCGACCGAAAACATGTACCTGCCACCCTCTCTTCGACTTTTAGCTCTCCTGGCCGCCTTGGCAAGCGGCTTCATGACGGAATCTTCGCATGATACCATACCCGAGTTATCGCGCGGTTGCCGATTCAACAAAAAATGTTGGTATCTCGCGCTGTTCACGAACTGTCGTTGTGTTGGTCGCTTTCAACAAATGGTCACGGTCGAAGAACATCCGCTGCTCGAGTTGGCGCATTTTGTAGCCGAGTTTCCGTGCCCCTTAGAGAAGCTCGGCTCGTCGGTCGTGCTCGGCGCGATGTTGCAAAGCGGCGACTGCGCGCCGATGCATAGCGACGAGGCAGTGCGCAAGGCCATTCGCGATATGTTGCGTCATGGCGGTTACAAGCCGACCGGTCGCGGCAAACCCGCCTCGGAGTATTTGGTGCGCGCAGTCGAGGAAGGATCGCTGTCGTCGATCAACCTCGCGGTCGACGTTTGCAACGTAGTTTCCTTTCACAGCGGTCTGCCAATTAGCGTGGTCGACTTCGACCTGGTCGAAGCGCCGCTGCATGTGGGCCTTGCTACCGCCGGCGCGAGCTACGTGTTCAATGCGGCTCAGCAAGTGATCGACTTGGGCGGGCTCCTCTGCCTTTTCGATCACAAAGGCCCTTGCGCCAACGGTGTGAAAGATTCGCAGCGAACCAAGACCAGTCCGTCCACACGCCGCACGCTGTCGTTGATTTGGGGCACCAGGCAATTGCCGGGCCGAGCGGCCGCGGCCCAAGCGTGGTACGAGCAGATGCTTCGGGATCACGGCGCAACAATCCGGTCTCACTGAAGCGGTTGGCGCGTGAAATGTGGCGATCGGTCGGCTATGCTCTAGTGGGCCGGCAAACGCCAACGGTATTTCTGCTAAACTTCACGCGGGAGCGATCAAATGTGTAGAGCCTATTGGAAGTCCTCATTCAACACGTCGGCGATTGCTTCGCGTGTATCGCTAAGATGCGGAGCAGCGGTGTGGCTGTTTTTCATGTTGATTGCGGGCCGGTCGTTGCCGGCGCTGGCCGATACAGCACCGGCATGGGTCGAGTTGTTCAACGGGCGCGATCTTTCAGGTTGGGTCGATGTGAATACGACTCCGGCTACTTGGACAGTCAAGGAGGGCCTGCTCGTATGCAGCGGTCATCCGATTGGCGTGATGCGCAGCGAAAAACAGTACGAAAACTTTCTCTTGCACATCGAGTGGCGACACATGGAGGCCGGGGGGAATTCCGGCGTGTTTGTTTGGAGCGAAGGCTATATACCCGAAGGACGGCAGTTGCCCAAGGGAATGGAAGTGCAGATGCTCGAGCTCGATTGGGTCAATCTGCATCCACGCAACGGCAAGCCAAACCATATTGGATACATCTCGGGTGAGTTGTTTGGCGCGGGCGGATTGAAAGCCAC
>JAGQOS010000388.1 GCA_020427265.1 Planctomycetales bacterium | reverse complement strand
CAAGAAATTTGTCATTCCAAACTACACCCGCTACCCGGTCGTGCTCGAACGCGGCGAGGGGTCGCACGTCTGGGACGCCGACGGAAAGGAGTATCTCGACCTGTTTCCAGGTTGGGGCTGCAATCTGCTGGGCCATTGCCCGGCGCCGATTGTCGAGGCGGTTCGCGATCAGGTTGGCAAGCTCATTCACGTGCCTAACACGTGGCATTTCGACGTGCAGGGGCGCTGGGCCGAACTTCTGAGCCGCCATAGTTTTGGGGGCCAGGCGTTCTTTTGCAATTCAGGGGCCGAGGCCAACGAAGCGGCGATCAAGCTAGCCCGGCTCCATACGCCGAAGGAATGCTATAAAATCATTACGTTTGAAGGCGGCTTCCACGGCCGTACCTTCGCTGCCGTTACGGCGACGGCCCAGCCTAAATACCACGAGGGCCTGGGGCCGCTCGTGGCCGGCTTCCGCTACGCTCCCTTTGGCAACCTCGATGCTGTCCGAGCGCTCATCGACGACGAGACGGCCGCCATCATGATCGAACCCATTCAGGGTGAAGGTGGGATTCGAATCCCACCGGAAGGTTTTCTGGCCGGTTTGCGTGACCTTGCCGATCAACATGAGCTGCTGCTCATTTTCGATGAAGTGCAGACTGGATGTGGGCGAACGGGAGACTGGTTCGCCTATCAGCGGTTCGGCGTTGAGCCCGACATTATGACCCTTGCCAAGTCGCTTTGCGGCGGCATCGCCGGTGGCGCCATTTTAACGCGCGAAGACATAGCTTTGAGCCTTCGGCCGGGCATGCATGCTTCGACGTTCGGTGGTAATCCGATTGCCGCACGTGCTGGAATTGCCGCTTTGGAGATGATTGAGGAGCAGAATCTACTGCAGCGAGCCAAGGCTTTGGAAGCCATTTTCCACGAGCGGTTGACAAATCTGGCCAACGAATGCGAGTTGATACGCGACGTTCGTTCGGCTGGCCTGATGATTGGCATCGAGTTGGCAACCGAGGGTGCGCCAATCGTGCAAGGATGCATGGAAAAAGGCTTGTTAATCAATTGCACGCAGGGGAACGTCATTCGCTTGTTGCCGGCCCTGACTTTATCCGATGAAGAAGCCCAGCAGGGTTGTGAACTGCTCGGGGAAGTTCTGAAGAATCAATCGATCTGACTATGCGAAACCTTATCTCCTTAACCGACTTGACGAGTGCCGAAGTCGAGAGAATTTTCTCGATCACTGAAGATCTAAAGACCCGCAACCTCCAAGGCGAACGCGATTTTCTGCTGCCCGGCCGCGTCTTGGCGCTGTTGTTCGAAAAGCCTTCGTTGCGCACACGTGTTAGTTTCGAGTCGGCGATAGCGCATTTGGGCGGAGTAAGTCTTTTCTTGAGCGACGACGTCGGTTTTGGTAAACGCGAGAGCATGGAAGACTTCGCCCGCGTGCTGGGCGAGTTTGTTGATGCGATTGTCATTCGCGCCAAGAAACATGCCGTGGCCGAACAGCTGGCCCAACTTGCCGGCTGCGCCGTAATTAATGGACTGACCGACCTGGAACATCCTTGTCAGGCGTTGGCCGACTTGTATACGTTGCGCGAGATACATGGCACGCTTCGCGGCAAGAAATTAGCGTACGTTGGAGACGGAAACAATGTCGCCCGTTCGCTGGCGCTCGGGTGCGGAAAAGTGGGCGTTGAGTTTGCGCTCGCCGCGCCGCCCGGCTACGAGTTCGACACGGAGTTTTCCGAACTGCTTGCTCGCGAAGTGCCTGAGTTGAAAATGACGATCACGGCGGACCCTCGCGAAGCCGTCGCCGACGCTGCCGGAGTTTATACCGACGTTTGGGCCAGCATGGGGCAGGAAGCCGAGCAAGAAGTTCGCCAAAAGGCTTTTGCCGATTATCAGGTTAACGCCGAACTCATGGCGGCTGCGCCGGAGGATGCCTGCTTTTTGCATTGTTTGCCGGCGCGACGAGGCGAAGAGGTTTCTGCCGAAGTCATCGATGGGCCGCGTAGTGTGGTCGTGCAGCAGGCGGGCAATCGCATGCATGTGCAAAAAGGAATCTTGGCTTGGCTCCTGGGAGCACCCAACTGATGCGACACGACCAGCGCGCCGCCGACCAACTTCGTTGCTTCAAAATCACTCGTGGATATACCCAGAGCGCCCCGGGCAGCGTGCTGATCCAGGCCGGACGGACTACCGTGCTTTGCACGGCGAGCGTCGACGAATCGCTGCCGCCGTGGCTCGCTGGTCAGGAGCGAGGTTGGGTGACGGCGGAATACAACATGTTGCCGGGAAGCACCCAGCCGCGCAAGCGGCGCGAAAGAGGCGGGAAGGTCGACGGACGCACGACGGAAATTCAGCGTCTCATCGGCCGCAGCCTTCGCGCGGTGGTCGATATGCAGAAGCTGGGGCCGCGGCAGATTACCGTCGACTGCGACGTTCTCGAAGCCGATGGCGGCACGCGAACAACCAGCATTACCGGTGGGTTTATTGCCCTGGTCGACGCGATTCGGTCGATCGAAGGATTAGCGGCGAATCCCCTGCGCGACAGTGTGGCGGCGATCAGCGTTGGTATCGTCGACGATGTCCCGGTGCTCGACCTCGACTATCAGGAAGATTTTGCTGCTTCGGTCGATATGAATGTTGTCGTTACCGGCGCCGGCCAGTATGTGGAAATTCAAGGAACCGGCGAAGAAGCGACGTTTTCGGAAGACCAACTCGCGGCGCTCTTGATACTGGCTCGCGCCGGAACGAACCAATTACGCGACATTCAATGCGAGGCCTTGGCCAGCGATTGGCCTTGCTAAGGCCTCTCCTCTAAATCAGACTCAAAACAAAACTCAGGCACGAACCAAACTTATAAAAGGTGAATTTGATGGCTCGCAAAAGGAAAGCGGCGGACAGCACAAAGCCAAAAGCAAAGGCAAGGCCTCGAGCGAAGAAAAAGAAAGAGGAAGAGCAGTCCGAGCTCCCTTACAGCGACGATTTTCTCGACGACGTTCGCGACGAACTGGACGATCTAGAGGAAGAACTCGACGACGATGTGGATGACGTCGAAGAGGAGGAAGATGTCGACGATTCGCAAGACGACACTGACGAGGAACGAGGCGAGGAAACGGCCGACGGCAGTGACGGTGACGTAAGCGAGGAAACCACCGAAGCGGCCGAACCCGAGGCGGAACCCGAACCCGAAGCAACCCAAAAGGTTCACATTTACCAATTGGGAAAGTTCCTGCGTACGATCGACCGCGTGTTTACCGAAGATGAAGCGGACGCCTTTGTGAAAATGTACTCCGAGGCGAACATTCATTTCGGCCGGAAGGCATTCGCCACGGAGCTCGCCGACGAACCGCCGCAATTCTTGTATCAATGATCTAGTCCGGTATCGATCAACTAGCGATGCCCAACGATTCACGCATCGTTCGACCAGGAGTCGAACCTCGCACTGTCGTATTGCAAGATGGCATGGTGTGCGAGGTTCCCGATGACTGGGAATTGTTGCCACCGGGCGACGCCGCGCTTACGCGCCGAGTCAAGGCTGCCGGCCCGAGTTGGACGGTTCAGGAGAAGCGTGGCCGCAAGACGTTCTCGCGTGGTGTCTGGGCTGCGGCCGAGTCGATCGCCACGATTCGCAGCCTGTTGGCGGCCGAACGTAGATCCGATGCGTACCGCCAACGGCGCGCTGCCGATGCCCGGCGCCGCGATGCTGCTCATACAGAATATGTCGCATCGTTTCGGGCGGCCGTTCTCGACTTTCTCGCATTCGATCCGCGGCATGCAGAGCTAGCAGGTCGGTTGGCATTGGCCATCTCCGAGCACGCTACTCCCGTCGGTAGCGGCACCGTGGCTCGGACGAAGCGAATTCCGTTGTCGCAACGGGCCGAAGCGGCGGTAATTGCTTGGCTGCGGCACCAAACGACGGCTTACGACCATCTTCGAATACCTCGCGTCAAGGGCAAGCGGCGCGAGATTCGCCGACAACTGGCCGCCGAATCTCGCCAGCTTCTCGACCGATATCGACACGGCGAGCCGATCGCTGCCAAGCATTGCCTGTTGCGTCAAGCGCTGGCATGACGGCAATGCTGTCGCGAGACCTTCTGTTGACGCCCATTTCGCTTTGGTTTTATACTCCCGGCCCAGGTCGCTGAGAAATCCCGCGTTGGCAAGGCGATCTGCTTACCCTGAACAAAACGCAATCGACGGAGATGTCGCCATGGCACGCAAGGAAGCGCGCTGGGAGCAAGGCACGCGAGTGCACGTTTGGAGAAGCCGGCTGGGATGGATCGCGCTGGCCGCGTTCGTTGTTTTCTCTTGCATTGGCATTCGCTATGCCTTCGGTCCGCCCGATGCCAGCGCTCAGGCGCCGGCGAGAGAACTGCCAGCGGCGGCGCCGGCGTCCCAAGGCCCGACTGGCGCAGCGGCGCCAGAGCAATCGCCGCAACCACCAAGCGATATTGCGGCCTTGGTGAATCGGCAACAGATTACGCGCGACGCGCTTGCCGCCGCTTGTCTCAAACGGTTTGGCAAGGAAGTGCTCGAAAGCATGGTCAACAAGCGGCTGATCGAGATCCATTGTCAGCAGCAGGGCATTACGATTAGCGATGCCGAGATCAGCGCCGAAATCCAACGGCTAGCCGAAAAGTTTAATCTGGGCGTGGAACAATACCTAAAGCTGTTGGAAAAAGAACGGGGAATCAAAAAGGAAGAATACGCACGCGACATCCTCTGGCCGACGCTGGCTTTGCGGAAGCTGTCGGCCAGTCAGTTGACCGTAACTTCCGATGAAATCAAGAAAGCGTACGAAGCGAACTATGGCCCCGCAGTGAAAGCCCGCCTCATCGTTGTCGAGGATGTGCAACTAGCGCAACAGCTTCATGCCGAAGTACAGCAGCGCCCCGAAGAGTTTCCTCGCTTGGCGCGCGACTATTCGACCGATGT
>JAGQOS010000387.1 GCA_020427265.1 Planctomycetales bacterium | reverse complement strand
CTGCCTGCGGGGATTGCTGCTGATTATCCTCATTTGGCTGAAATCTACGATCGCATTAGTTCTCGCGAAGAACTGCTCGCCTATTGTTGGGCGATTCAGAATTTCTTTGCACTTGAACATGCGCGCGACTTCGTGTGCATGACCGCATACGAATCGCTCGTTTGCGACAGCGAAACGGAATTGACTCGCATCTTCGCCTACTTAGGGATTCCCATGCCGGTGCAGGCTCGTCAACAGTTGAACAAGCCCAGCCAAACGGCTCGCGCTTCCTCAACCGTGACGACCGGTAAGGACCCTTTGACATTTTGGAAGCAAGAATTGCGTAGCGATCAGATTGACTCGATTCTTTCGATCGCACACAGAGTTGGCGTGAAATGCTACGGCGACAATCCGCTGCCTGTTTTGTCTGCAAACGCCGTTGTTGCTGACGCAGGGCATGCATCGCATGGGGTGGGCGTTGAGCGACCCTAAGAAGAGAATGAGTCGAGTTCTGTTGCAGAGCGGCTCAAATGATTTGGAATACATGTGCCCGATGAACCTCGCAGCGTGCGAGTGCGAACGATGCCGGATCTGAATATTTCGATTGCCATCTGCACGTATAACCGTTGCGATATGCTGCGGCGCGTACTTGACGACCTGGTTCAGCTTGAGACACCGTTTCCAGGGTTTGGCTGGGAGTTGATTGTCATCGACAATAATTCTGACGACGCCACAAAATCGACCGTCGAAGCGTTCGATGGTCGTTTGCCGATCCGGTACATCTTTGAGCCTAAACAAGGTCTCGGGCATGCGCGGAATCGAGTGCTCCGCGAATATCGTGCCGACCTGTTAGCATTTCTCGATGATGACATTTCGGTTGAACGCCAGTGGCTGGTGCGTCTATGGCAGGCGAGTGAACGATGGCCCGACGTAGATGTATTTCATGGCCGGGTGCTTCCGGTATGGCAATGCCAGCCGCCGTTATGGCTGTCGCTTGATCCCAAGATCTTGGTTCGCGCACCTTTGCCGGAGGTGGATCGAGGAGACGAAGAGAAGGAGATCGGACCAGCCTTGTTCACGCCGGCCAACGTTGCGATTCGGCGTTGCGCGGTTGAGCGTGCGGGCTTGTTTGCGACGGAGTTCGGCACGGGCACTTCTGGAATCATTCGCGGTGAAGAAGCCTATTTCGGTCGCAAGCTCGAACTGCTCGGCGTTCGCGGCCGGTACATTCCTGAAGTCTGCGTCCATCATCCCGTTGACGAGGCTCGACTGAATCACGCGTATTTTCGACTTTGGAGCCGTTCGATGGGCCGAGCGCGCGTACGCTTTTATCCGATGCTGCACGCCGGAGCGCGGCATCGTTGGGGAGTGCCGACGCACGTGCCTCGCGAGTGGTTCGAGTGTCGCATGCGGCAATTCCTGTGCTGGCTCCAGCGCGATGCCCCCATGAGCTTTTATCATCGATGCCGGGCTTGGAAGTTGGAAGGCATGATGTACGAAGGATGGATTGTCCAGCCGCGCCAAGCCGAGCTTGGCCACCTCGATGCAGGTCAAACTTCCACCGCGAGTTAACTTGTTACACGATCGTTCCCATGTTTAAGCAATTAGTCAGAGCCCTCGTTCACTTTCGATTACGCCGGTTTCCGGTGGGACGAAATGAAGCGGCGTTTTGGACTCGCACGTTTTCTCGATACCCCTCGGTGTTTCGGAATTTCGGCGCGGACCTCGAGATCGAGGCCGAGGCTTTTCCAGGCATTACGATGCGTTTGGGTTATCGAGACCGTATCCAGAAAACTATCATTGCGACGGGCAAGTGGGACCCGCATACGGCCGATACGCTGCGGACGCTGCTATCAAGCGGCGATACTTTCGTCGATGTGGGAGCGAATGTGGGGTATTTCTCACTCCTGGCGTCGCAACTCGTCGGTCCAACGGGGCGCGTATTCGCCTTCGAACCGTCGCTTCGAGCGTTAGCGAGACTGACGGATCATTTGGAGCGCAACAGAATCCGAAACGTACTTGTCGCCGCCTGCGGTCTTGCGGATCGTCGCGCATTGCTCACGTTGCATCGCGCCGATGATGGAAACATAGGCAAGAGCTCGCTTGGTCTCGACACGAGCGAGACATGCGAATCGGAGACAATCCAGACAGTCCGCCTCGATGACTATATCGCGGAGTTCGAAGTAGTTCCGCGTGTGATAAAAATTGATGTGGAAGGCGCCGAACTCTTGGCTTTGCGGGGAATGGAAAACACGCTTCGCAATGGTTCGCCGTTTGTTCTTTGCGAAGTGATCGAGACGTATCTCGCCCGACTCGATTGCTCAGCAGCCGAATTGTTCGAGTTCATGCGAGATTTGGGGTATCAGTGTTTTGCCGCCGTCGATGAAAACGGCCAGGCGAAATGGCAGCCAATCGACGCGGCAGATGAACGCGGCTCCGATGCGGATTTGCTCTTTGCTAAACAGGATGTGCCGGCAAGCTTATTGCACCTTTCCTCGGCGCGCACCGCGAGTACGACTTAACTTGCCCGATTACAAGAACCCGGTACAGAAGAACTTGCCTTTCAAGGAGTGGAAGCTTGTCGCTGCGCTCATTGGCTTATCGCTGGCGCCACGACTAATCACGCTGATTGCTTTTGCGCATTACGATACCCCGCCGGTATATGACGAGGGGGGGTATTTCCTGCGCGCTCAAGGTGCGGCCGACACTTTTACGAGTCTACTGACACTCGACCACGCCGGCCTAAGAAGCGGGCTCTATAGTTGGTTTGGTTGGGGGAAATGGCCTCCCCTGTATCCTTGGCTGTTGTCGCTCGGAATGCCCTTTTTTGAAGACAACGTCGTAGGCGCTCGATGTGTCAATGTACTGTTGTCGTCGCTGACTACATGGGTAGTTTATTGCCTCGCCAGTCGAATCGCCATGAATCGCGCTGTTGCGGTCATCGCGGCCGGCCTACATGCCCTCCATCCGACATTAATCGCATACGCCGTGTTGTTATGGAGCGAGACGGCGTACACACTGTTCTTAATGCTTTGCATCCTCTTCATGGTGCAAGCAATGCAGGCTAAAGAATTGCGCAAAAGACGAAGCCACTATCTATTGGCTTCGGCGGCGCTCGCCGCGACGGGATTGATTCGAGCGGCCTCTTTGCCTCTCTTCGTAATCGTTCCTGTGCTGGTGGCTTGGCTCGAGTTGCGGCGAAATCACCCGGCGCCGTATCGGCTTGCGGCAGGAATGGCCGCGACCGTCTTGGTGATCATTTTGCCCTATCAAGCCGTGCTCTGTGGGGTTCATAAAAAGATCGTCCTATTGTCCACGGCTTCGGATTACAATCTCTACCTGGGCAACAATCCATGGGTCCCGTTGGAAAACGGGTCGTCGTGGGGTGACAATCCGAGCAAGGCGAAGGTCCATCGGGCGATGGCGACTGGAGATGTAGCCGGCCGCTTGGCCCGAGAAGAAATCGCTGCGCACCCGATGAGATTTGTGGCGCGCAGTGCGTTCCGCCTACGTATGCTCTGGTCGCCCGATTTCTTTCCGCTGCGACACGTGCTTAGCGCCGCGGCGCCGCCAACCTATCCGTGGGGCGTTGCGCTCTTGACGTGTGGCACGCTGCTGGCGTTTGTTTTCGTGCTCGGCTGGGGCCTGTTCGGTCTGCTAGCGGTTGATCAGTTTCATTGGGGCGCGAAGACCATCGCTTGGGGCATGTGCGTTGGTCTAACCATCGGTCCGGTCGTGACCATCGCCATGTCGCGGCTGCATTTCTCGATGACGGTGATTCTGTTGCCGTTTGCTGCTGCGGGCGTATTGGCGATGTCGAGCCGAATGGGCTTTCGCCAGTTGGCATGCGGTGTCGGTTCCGGCGCCTTCGTGTTGTTTGCCCTATCCAGTATTCCGGTGGTTGTGGGCCAGCACCTGCTGCCATCGAGCTACTACGCGCACTTGTTGACGCCAGTTGCAGAACGTCTGAATCGCACTGTCGAGTATCGAGACGTCATCGCGATTCGGGTGCCGGACGACGCCGGGCCGACGAATTTCGATCTAACGCTTACGATCTCTAATTGCCATGCGTCGCTACTTACACCCTACGACGCGCAAGCGGCTTGGGAAGGCAAGAAGCAGGCCAGCCAGCGAGCATTTGACAACGCCGGAATTGAAAAAGTGCGGCTTCGTCCGGGACAAGAAACCGAAGTCATTCTCGTGGGCAGTGGTAGCGACGATTCATTCGACGTGTTGATATCGACCAGTGACAAAGAGGCAAAGGCAACGCTCGCTCCGCGATGTTGGAAGCGAGGATGCGATGCTGCTATTCCGGGTGTTGTTTACCAATGGAATTAGCAGTAACGCACGATCGACCGGTGGCCGGCTCCCGACAGGTGCGGGCCAAACGCGTGTTGTTGGCCAATCCGTGGAGCACCTGCCACGGTGGCACCTCGATGGTCCTGCTCGAATTTGTCCAGCATCTCGACCGAACGCGTTACGAACCCCTTGTGTTGTGTCCAACCGAAGGCGAGTTGCCACGGCGGCTCACGGAACTCGATGCCCCCTACCTTGTGCATTCGATTGCGGGACTTACGCGACAAAGTTGGCGGCCATTTGTTTGCGATGCCTACTGGTGTGTACGGCTATTGCGGCGTAACAAAATCGACTTGGTGCATCTCAACGGACCGAAGTGGCGTTCCAGTCTGGCGTGGGCAGCACACTATTGCCGCGTGCCGCTCGTTGTTCATGTGCATAATCCCGTGCGGCATGCCGAGAAGAATTTTACATTGGCGTGGGCGAAACGCATCCTGCCAGTGTCTCGCGCGGTCGGCGAAGAGTTGTGGGCCAGTCGGGCGTTGCGGCCCGCGACACATGTTGTGCACAACGGGGTGGAACTCGCGAGGTTTTCGACCACTGGTGACAACAATCGAGCCGAATTGGGTGTCGACGAGTCGACGCCCCTGCTCGGGTTCGTCGGCCAGATCGTGCCC
>JAGQOS010000386.1 GCA_020427265.1 Planctomycetales bacterium | reverse complement strand
ATCGTCTGGCAACCCGGTGTTGTGCCGGCGGGAACCGAGTGCCGCGAACTCGCGACCACGATGGATTTGCTGCCCACGCTCGCCCTGTTGGCCGGCGGCGCGGCGCCGACGGATCGCGTGATCGACGGCCAAGACATTCGCTCTTTGATTCGCGGCGCGACCGATGCCAGCACGCCGTACGAGGCCTTCTACTACTATGCCGAAGATCAGTTACAAGCCGTACGCAGCGGTCCGTGGAAGCTGTTTGTTCCGCTTCGCGCACCGCTGCGGCATCCGCACTTCACACCGCACGGTTCGGATCGGCCGCTGCTGTTCGATGTCGTGAAGGACGTCGGATGCCGGCACGATGTGGCGGCCGACCACCCTGACATTGTCGCGCGGCTTACTAACTTGGCCGCGGCCGCCCGCCGCGATCTTGGCGATCAGGGCCGGCCCGGTTCCGGCCAACGACTGCCCGGCAAGTTGGCCGCGGCAACGGCCCGGACACTCGCCGAGACTCGGCCACCTGATGCCCCCTAACCCGACACATGATTTCACGACATCGCCATCATTCACAAGGAAACCCACCCAATGTTGCAGCACGACACACTATCATCTCGTTTCAATCTAGTGTGGGCGATGGGCCTGGCCGCTTGGGCGAGCCTGGCCGCATCCGTCGCGCCAGCTCAGGCCGACGAAAAACCGCTCCACGTGTTTATTCTCTCCGGCCAATCGAACATGGCCGGCATGGACCCCAAGCTCGGATTCGAACCGGAAACCAAAAAGCTCTTCCCTGCCGCAAACGTGGTCTACTTCAAGGTCGCGCGCGGTGGCCAGCCGATTCGACACTGGGTCGCTCAATGGGACGAGATCGCCAGGAAGCATGGCATCGATGTCGCCGCTGCGCGGGCGAAAGAGAGAGATTCGAAAACGATCTACTATCAACCGATCCTCGATCGGTTCGCAGAGATCGTGAAAGAACAAGGGCCGCCTGCGTCGGTTACATTCTGTTGGATGCAAGGCGAACGCGATGCCCGCGGCCGTTTGAGCGCGGCCTACGCCGATGCGCTTCGGCAATTGATTACGAACCTACGTCGCGATCTGCAACAGCCTCAAATGCAGTTCGTCATCGGCCGACTCAGCGATTTCGGCAAACCGGACGACGAACATTGGCAGGCCGTACGTCAAGCGCAAACTCAGGTGGCGGGCGAAGACAAACATGGCGCGTGGGTCGATTGCGATGACCTGAACGACAAGATGAAAAACGGCGCCAAAGTCGACGATCTGCATTACACGCGCGAAGGCTACGAACTCTTGGGACGCCGTTACGTTCGCCAGGCGAAGGCCATGCTCGACGGTCAGAAGCCCGCCGCGGATGGCCGGCCATGATGTGTTTCAGGTCGTATGCCGCAGATCGTCTTGCGTTTCATCATCGCCGGCTTGCTTGTTTTTTGTGCTCGCCGCGGCGCGCGCTCCGGACGATCAGCATCTGATAACCGTTGGCCTGGCGCCGTGGCGTCTGCCGCGGTCCGGTTAAACGTCGGGTTTCGAACCACAACGTATTGTGCCGGAATTGGCTTCTACTGGGAGGAAGCACCGGGAGGAATGTCAAGCATGAAAAACTATCGGCAATCGGTTGCTGTTCGATTGGTTGGAATGGTTCCAGCGCAATGGGCCGACGCACGCCCCCGATCAGCCGGTTGCGAAATTCGATCACGCCCCGAGGGCTTCGGCAACTGAAGTAATCACCTGCTCGTAGGTTTCGCCGTATGCCTGCAAAGCGATGTTGCGCTGGGTATCGCCGGTCACTTCGATGCGAATGGCCAAGTACTCCGCTGGCAAACCTGGGGCGATGCGCTCGGCCCATTCGATGAGCGTGATGCCGGGGCGATGATAATATTCCTCGGGACCAAGTTCAAGGAACTCGTCGAGATCGCGCAGTCGGTAGGCGTCGAAGTGGTAGATAGGCTTGTCGCCTTGGTACTCCTGAATGAGCACGAAAGTCGGACTTACGACCGTGCCGCTGGGCACGCCGAGCGCCGCGCCGAGTGCTTGCACAAGATGCGTCTTGCCCGCGCCAAGTGTGCCATCGAGTGCTACCACGCTTCCGGCGGGGAGTGCAGCACCGAGCGCAGCGCCAAGACGATGGGTGTCGGCCAAGTCGTTTACTTTCAACTCAAATTCCTTCATGCGCCGACCGCCTTTTCAAGATTTAACCGGAGATTCATGATACCCGTAGTTTACAAACTCTATTGATGTTCGAAGCCGCGCGCCGCGAGCGGCTCGAGAGTTGCGTCCTCTCGGCGCAACCACAATTGCGGTTCGTCGGTCAACTCGCCGATGTGCCGAATGGGAACTGCCAGCGGCTGCGCCGCGAGAATCTTCTGCCCCACGTCCGGAGCAACGGAAAACAGCAATTCAAAGTCTTCACCGTCGGACAAGGCATGGTCCAAGGGCGACGAACGGCCATCGCCGCGCTGGGCCAACTGGCGGGCCGCGTCGGATACGGGAATGGCCGCGGCCTCGAGGATCGCTCCGCAGCCGCTCGCCGAGGCCAGCCGAGATAGATCGAGCGCCAGCCCATCGCTAATATCGAGGCACGCATGTATTTCAAATTGATCGTTCAAAACCAACGCCTCGGCCACACGCGGCTCGACATCGAGATGGCGCCCCAACAGGCTGCCGCCGAGCGCCCCGGTGACCAACAGCCAATCGCCAGGACGTCCGCCGTCTCGCCGCAATACGCCATGCTCGGTTGCCATGCCGACTGCTGTCACGCTGATCACGAGGGGGCCACCCCAAATATTCGTATCGCCTCCGGCGATAGCGACCTGAAATTGCTCGGCCAATGGCAACATGCCCTCGACAAGGTCTTGCGCCAGCGGCAACCCACCGTTGCGCGGCAACGCCAGTGAAACGAAAGCGGCGACAGGTCGCGACGCCATGGCCGCCAGATCGCTCAAGTTCACGGCCAGCGCTTTGTGGCCAATCCGCTTGGGAGGATCTCCTGCCTCCAACCGAAAATGGGCGCCATCCATCAACAGATCCGACGTCACTACACAGTCGCCTCGGTCAGCCCATTCGAGCAACGCGGCGTCGTCACCGATGCCCAGGCGCGCACCGGGA
Source organism: Planctomycetales bacterium (assembly GCA_020427265.1). GTDB lineage: Bacteria > Planctomycetota > Planctomycetia > Pirellulales > JAGQOS01 > JAGQOS01. Next base: position 1,873 of record JAGQOS010000386.1, on the reverse strand, counting down.
TGCGCGGCAATGCGGTTGTTCAGCCAGCGGATAAATTCGAGTTCCATGCCCGCTAGCGTATCGCGCGCGCCCAGCCCTGAAAAGGAGCACTGCGTTAGGAGATCAGCTACGACGGCGGCTTCGTTTCTTCTGACTTGGAAAGCTATCGAAGAAATGGCAAGGCGTGACTTGCGATTGCCGGATTAGCGGCGTAGTTGGGCGACGCTCAAGTGGCCGAACAGCGTTTCGCCGCTGCGAACGATGTAGAACTTCAGGGGTTCCAGTTCCGCCAGATCAGAGCGATTCAGCACGTAAGCCACGTTGTCGAGTGACACGGTTTCCCAAATGTGCATGCCGACCAGAATATCTCCGGACCGAATGCCTTGACGCGCTGCAGGACTTTCCTCGCGCACGTCGGTCACCAGCAAACCGCCGCGATACCGCGAGTTGTACTGTTCCAACTGACCGGCCGAAACCCGACGCAAACGCATGCCCAGCACGTTCCAAGCGCGCTGCTCGGTGGTTTGCGGTCCTCGCGACGGTTCTCCCAGCACCAGGCTCATGTTGAGTCGTTGCCCGTCGCGACGAACAACGAGGTCGATTTCCTCGCCTGCCTTACGGCCGAGCATAGCCCGTTCGACATCAAGTTTGCGCTGGACCGGAAGTCGGTCGACTTCCACAATCACGTCGCCGCGTTTCAGACCGCTATCGGCCGCGGGGCTGCCATCGTCGATGCGAGTGACCTGGGCCCCTGGATTTCCGTCGGAAGCTGCCGAGGCATGCAGGCCATGCCAGTGTCGGTCGACCTTCTCCACGGTCAGCAGATCGCCAGCCACGTCGAGTACTTTGTCGACCGGAATGGCGAATCCGATGCCTTGAGCGCCGGCTCGCACGGCGACGTTCAATCCAATCATTTCGCCATCGATATTCAGCAAGGGTCCGCCCGAGTTGCCGGGATTGATGCTGGCGTCGGTTTGAATCAGGTCTTCGTACTGCTGCGAGTCGCTCACTTGAACCGTGCGTTTTAGTGCGCTGATGATGCCGCGCGTCACGGTATGTTCGTAGCCGAACGCGTTGCCAACGGCGATGACGTCCTCGCCCGGCATCAGATCGTTGGACGAGCCGAGTGTAATGACAGGCAACTCATTCTTGACATCGATTTTGATGATCGCCAAGTCGGTTTGCGGATCGTAAGCAATCAACTGGGCGACCGTATTGCTGCCATCCCACAGCGTGACTTCGATACGCCGCACGCCTTGCACCACATGGTGATTCGTGACGATGTAGCCGCGTGAGTCGATGACCACGCCCGTTCCCATGCCGTTGACGCGTTTGGGCGATTCGACATGGCCAAACTCGTCGTAGCTACTCGAAAGCGTCTTTTGCCCGTGAATATTCACGACAGACTGTCGAGCTTCTTGAACCGCGCGGACGACCGCGGAACGACGTAATTCGGAGGCGGCAAGAGTCCCGGAGCCAATCGTGCCAATAGCAACCGCAAGCAGTGCCGCGGCCCCGAGACGACGTACTATCCAACTGCGAGCGAGGTTGCGCATCGATAAGAATCGCCGAGAGTTCTGGGTCTTGTCAGGCGCCAGCCCTCGGCAACGCCCTGCGGAATGGGCGTCGTCGCCAGCAATTCAGTGTCCGCAAAATCGACGATCGGCGGCGTGGCGCCGCTCGGGCGGGAAACCTCAAGCGTCGATCTACGGAGAAATTAGAATTGTCGTGCTGGCGTCAAGGGTAAGCGACACGCCAATTACATCGGTCCTGTCGCTTGGACCGCTGCAGATCGATAGCGGTAGCCGTTATACTTCGCCTAGCTTCGCAATTGGTCGCTGCCTCCCAAGAATGCAAGCTGTGCCAGAACGCTCGGCGTCAGATTGCCAGGCAG
>JAGQOS010000385.1 GCA_020427265.1 Planctomycetales bacterium | reverse complement strand
AAGATGTTGTTGTCGCAACTCCTGTCGTAATAGGTGGTTGCGTTAATGTTGCCGCGATTCGCTATTCCGCAGTTCTAACGATCGACTATATTTGAAGGTAAGACTTGGCTTCACCTCATCCGCCGAGCGATGGCCGCCAAAACGGCGTCGTTACTCCCTCGATGTTCGCAGCAACGATCCCGGTCGGAGACCCGGAAGCAATCGTTTCGCTCCTCGGTGCCCGTGATCAGCACCTGCGAAAGATTTGCGACCTGATTCACGTCGATATTTCGGCCCGCGATGGCAAACTTCACGTTCGTGGAGAAGAGGCCGCGGTGGCGCAGGCAACTGAAGTCCTCGAACACCTGAAACAGATTGTCGATCGTCGCGGCAGTGTCGCGCCCGAGCAGGTCGATCAAACCATAATTCGTGTAACCGGTGGCGTTTCACCCGGTGAAATCGGCGTCCATGTCATCGATTGTCCAGGCCGTCAGGTCATTCCTCGCACGCCCGGGCAGCGCGGTTACATCAAGGCGATGCGCGAGAACGATCTTGTGTTTTGCGCCGGACCTGCTGGTTCAGGAAAGACGTATCTAGCCGTAGCGATGGCTGTCGAAGCGCTTAAACGCAAGCAAATGAAAAAAATTGTTTTGGTGCGTCCTGCTGTCGAGGCGGGCGAGCGTTTGGGATATCTACCGGGTGATTTGCAGGCCAAGCTTAATCCCTATCTTCGCCCGTTGCTCGACGCGCTGCGCGAGATGATGGATTACGACCAGATCAAAAAGTATTCGGAACAGGATGTCATCGAAATGGTGCCGCTCGCCTACATGCGCGGACGAACGCTCAACGAAGCATTTATCATTCTCGACGAAGCCCAGAACACAACGGTCGCGCAGATGAAGATGTTTCTGACGCGCATGGGGTTGAGTTCGAAGATTGTCGTTTCGGGCGATCCCACACAGGTCGATTTGCCGCCGCACACGCGCAGCGGCATGGCCGATGCCTTGCACCGGTTACGTGATATCAAAGGGTTCGCGAGGGTCCAGTTGTCGAATGCTGACATTGTTCGGCACCGATTGGTGCAAGACGTTGTTCGCGCTTATGAGGAGGGCCCCAAGAAGCGGAAGTAAGCTTCCGCGGTCGGAAAGCATGTCTACAGGAGGTCAACGAAGAACTCGGTCAGAACGGGTCGCGGCGCTGGAGTTGCCGCCCGGTTGGTTCGGTCAACAACTCGATCGCCTACAACAGGGCGATGTTGTTTTGCGGCTCGCGCTGTGTTTGTTGACAGCCGTCGTGTTATGGGCTGTTACAGGGGCCTGGGCGCCGCCTTTCCCTTATCAGGAAGGCGACATTCCCGCTCGCAACATCGTGGCCCGTGTCGATTTTGAAGTCGTCGATCCGGCGGCCACGCTCGACGCACGCGAGCGCGCTCGCAATCTGGCTCGGGCCATCTACATTCAGGATCCCGATCCGTGGCGTCAATTGCGCGCGAGTCTGCAGATTAACGTCGATAAAGTACTTACGGCAAAAACCCTTGACGAATTAGACAGCAAAGATGTCTGGTTGAAATTCGAGCCCGCGGTCGTCGAGGCGGCTGCTGCGCCAGAAGCTGCCAACGCGGAGACGGCGCCAACGCCCGAGGCTCTCGGGCTGACGGACGAAGACCTTACCGCCAATTTCAATTCATTCCGCGAAGCGCTGCTGGGCGAAGGCGCTTTGGAGGCATTTCACAACGGCTTGGCGGAAGCCTTCACGCCGCTTGAACAACGGGGCATGATGATTCAGTTGCCCGAAGAGCATGTGGGCAACCAGGAAAAGATTCTCGTTCGCCAACAGGGCACGACGGGGCTCGACTTGGAAGTCGATGTCGCCAATGTGCTGGAAGCCGGCGCCAGAGCCACGCTGCAAAAGAACCTATCCGAAAAGCTCGCCCAGCCCGAAGTGGCCGAGCGCGCCTTCACTTGGCTCAAGCCGCAAGTAGAGCCAACGCTCAAGATTGACATTGCGGCCACGCAATTGGCCGCTGATAAAGCGGCCGACGAAGTGGAAGACGTAAAAAAACTCTACCCAGCCGGTGGACCGGAACCGTTGGCGATCGCCGGTGAGCCGATCAACGCCAAGCAGCTTGAGTTGTTGCGGAACGAATATCGCACAGAGTTAGAGCAACGTTCGCTCACGAGCAGTATCAATCGCTCGTTAGCCGCGCTGGGAATGTACATCGCACTGTACACGCTGTGCGGGTTCTACGTTATCAATCATGCACCTCTGATTCTCTCCAGCTTGCAGCGGTTTCTTTCCCTGCTAGCGTTCGTTGTTGCAACGGTTGCCCTCTGCTTGGTCGCTTCCAAGTGGAACGCAGAGATGATTCCGCTGCTGCTGTTTAGTATGACGATTGCGATTGCGTATCATCAGGTTCTGGCTTTATTGCTTTCGGCTGCAGTGGCTCTCGTGACCGTACTTTCGATCGGCCGCGGCATCGACGAAATTGTAACGCTTATTGCCGGGGTGGCCGCGACCATTTTGTTTCTCAAGACCGTGCGCACCCGAAGTAAGTTGCTTTATGTGGGCATCTGGACCGCTGGTGTTGTGCTGCTCACGACAATCGGTGTGGGAACGATGGTTGATTCGTTCGATTTTCGCGTCCTTGTGCTGTCCGGCTTGCGGCAAGGGTTGTGGGCGATAATCGCCGGTTCGCTCATGACGTGCCTGTTGCCCTTTATTGAGCGCGCGTTCGACGTGCAGACCGACATCAGCTTGATCGAACTCGGTGATCCCGCTCACCCTTTGTTACAGGAACTCATCCGCCGTGCGCCGGGTACGTACAATCATTCGATTACCGTGGCCTCGTTGGCGGAAGCTGCGGCCGAAGCCATTGGCGCCCGAAGTTTGTTGGTTCGTGTCGGGGCGTATTTTCACGACATCGGCAAAATGCTCAAACCAGGATATTTCATCGAAAATCAGTCAAGCGGTGATAATCGTCACGAATCGCTCGTGCCGGCGATGAGCACGCTGGTAATTATCGCGCATGTGAAAGACGGCGCCGACCTGGCGCGTCAGCATCATTTGCCAGAGCCGATTATCGATTTTATATTGCAGCACCATGGAACAACGCTGGTCGAGTATTTCTATCGCAGGGCCAGCGAGCAGAGTGAGAACGACGGAAACGATGTCGATGAAAGTGCGTTTCGTTACCCGGGACCAAAACCGCAAACCAAAGAAGCCGGCATTCTGATGCTCTCGGACATCGTCGAGAGCGCGAGCCGAGTGTTGGTGGAGCCGACGCCATCTCGCATTGAAAATTTGGTTGAAGACCTGGTGATGAAGCGTCTCACCGACGGGCAATTCGATGAATGTGGTCTGACCTTTAAAGAGGTTAATCTGATTAAAGAGAGTTTGGTCAAGTCGCTTACCGCCGTTTATCATGGACGGGTCAAGTATCGCGACACGCAGCCGGCCTAGGGGGAAGACAACAACGGAGCCGGGCAACGCCAAGAAGCGAGTTGGAATGTGAGGTAGCCGCACGGCGCCTCGACAGTCCAACTACGGTAGTGTTTGGTTCGAGCACGATCATGATCACGGTGGATGTCGTAAACGAACAGTCGGCCCTTGCGGTTGACGATGACCAGATTCGAAGGGTTATCGAAGCGGTCTTCGCGGAGCAGCGCGATGGTGGGGCGGCCATTTGTGTTGTGCTTGTCGACGATGCGACAATTCACCAACTTAATCGCCAGTTCCTCGATCATGACTGGCCTACCGATGTGTTGAGTTTTGTACTCGACAACTCCGCTGGCGAACTCGATGGTGAACTTGTTGTAAGTACAGAGACGGCCATTGCTCAGGCGACCGCTTATGGACACGACGCCAACGCTGAGTTGCTGCTATACGTTGTCCATGGCGCTCTGCATCTGGTGGGTTTCGACGACTGCGACGACGGCCAGCGCGCGCAGATGCGCGAACGCGAGTCGTATTATTTATCACAGTTCGGCCTAGAGATTCCCTCCGGTGCACAGCGAGACGTTGTGACCGATGGCAGAGGCGCCGGATCTCGTATTTCGCCCGACTCAGGAGCGCTGCCATGAGCGATCAGGCTGCACTTGCCGTAGTCGGCGTTGGGCTTTTGGCGACCTTGTTTGTCGCCACCGGAGCGCGGGCGCTGCGTGAGTTTTCTCGGCACGCCCTGCAAGAAGTGTGCCGTCGCCGCAAGTCGCCCGAACGATTCGGGGATATCTTGTTGCGGCACCGTCCTGTGGCTCAGGCGATCGAGAACTTCTCAGTTCTGCTAACCACGCTGGTAGCCGTGGCGGGCGCTGTTGTGTTGTCGCGTGCCATTGGCATGGGCATGGAGCCCGACTGGGTGCGCATTCTACTCGGAGCGCTCCTGCTCGGTGTCGCCATTTCGGCGGCAAAGCTATGGGTTCCTTGGGCGATCGCCGAACTCTGGGCGGAGCCCTTTTTATATGTCACGTGGGAATTGTGGTCGTTAATCGCAGTGGTTATGTCGCCACTTGTCGGGTGCGCAAAGATAATCGATGAACTCTTGCATCGATTGGCCGGACGTGAACGAGAGGTCCCGAGTGAAGAGTCGCTGGAAGAGGAAATTCGATCGATCGTTTCCGAAGGACATCGCGGCGGTCTGCTGGAAGAGGAAGCTCGCGAAATGATCGAAGGCGTGATCGAACTGAGCGACGTCGACGTGTCGGAAATTATGACGCCTCGAACCGACATGCACATGATTCGGGTCACACTGCCTTGGGATGATTTGATTCAAAGCGTCATCGAGTCGGGGCACACGCGAATTCCAGTATTCGACAAAAATCGCGACGACATAATCGGCATTCTTCACAGTAAGGACCTGCTGCCCGAATTGGCGATGCAGAATGGCGAAGCACCTACGCCGATCTCATCGATTTTGCGGAAGCCCTATTTTGTGCCTGAAACCAAAGCCGTCGACGATCTATTGCACGAATTCCAGAAAACGGGCAATCACATCGCCGTTGTGCTCGACGAGTATGGCGGAGTGT
>JAGQOS010000384.1 GCA_020427265.1 Planctomycetales bacterium | reverse complement strand
GTAGTTGTAATGCTTCTTTAATACGCACAGCGTGCGGCCGCCGAGCACGACCGGCTGGGCCAGAATGTCGGGTTCGCGGTCGCCCAGCGTAAACGGCATTTCACACGAGTCGTGCCAGCGAATGCTTCCCCGCGGCGTCCAAATAGCGCCGGCCGCGTCGATCGCCAGACCGGAAAGCCCGGCCAAGGCCCCCAGACGTCGCACAACGGCGAAACGCAACTCATCGGCATTCCATTCGAGCAGTTGAACCACGCCGTTCTTGCCCGAGACGGCAAAGACATTGCCTTGCACATGGACCAATCCCCGGCCATTGGTCACGTCGACGCTTTGCGGCAAGTAGCCGATAAACGAGCCCGAAGCTCCGCCCAGCACGACACCGGGATCGGGTTCGAATTGCTCGTTCAGGCGATGAATCGTGCCGTGCCAACCGTGGCTGTACCAGTAGCGGCCGAACTTCTGGGGGCGTTCGCCGCGAAATTCTTTGGGAAAGCCAGCGACCGGCCTCGCGTCTTTCCAAGCTTGCACCTGACCTTCGCCAAAGACATCGACCGTGCCATCGGCCTCGACAAATAGCGACTGCACACTGAACTCCGGCGTGGCGATGGGCGTTGTTTTTCCTGTCGCCGTATCGAGCCACGCCACGGTATTCTCATTCTTTTGATAAACGGCCACGCGCCCATCGCACGAACCAAACGACAGCACATCAACATTTTGCAGCAGCAACTCGGGTTGCGCACCCGACTGTGCGGCGAGAGGCAGCACGTAAATGGCGCCGCGCAACCGCAGGACGAGCCATTCGCCCGCTCGGGTCATCAGGTCGTTATGGTCCGAGATAGCGGGCAATTCGAAGCTGGCCAGCAAACGCCCATCGAGCGCGTAGCGATTGAGTTGCCCGAGTCCGCCGCGTTCCCATAGTGTCCTATCGTCGTCGAGAACCGGTCCGATACCCGCGGCCGTTTCACCTGGAAACGTTGCGAGCGATTCGGCCGACTCGCCCGAGTTTCCCAACACACCGACCCTCGTCAGATCGGCGGCTGGCAGCGAGTCGGCAAGCAAAGCGAGTAGGGCGAAGAGTAGCAGGGCAGAGCGCTGGAGCATGGCGAGGGTTTGCTGTGTAAGGTTGGGTTGTGGGAAGCGTTGCCATGCGACGCGGCGAGCGCAGCAGGCAAGAGTATCGGTTGAACGACTAGCTAAGGTGCGATTTCAGTACAGCCATCGTTTCGCGCTGTCGCCGCTCGACGAGCGCGCGGGCACTTGCCACGCGCTCGCGCGCCGCATCGCGGTTTTGCACCATGTCGAGTACGGCCGGCACAATGCGATCGTGGTCGGCCGGGTTGTCCAGGTCGAAGAGCCAGTCGCCAAGCCCGATGTCGCGCCACATGAATCCCTTGCTGGTCTGTTCCTTGAAACGGCAGACGATTGCCGGAACTCCATTGCCGAGCGCCATGATGGGCGAATGCATTTCGCTGCCAAACAGGCCGGCGCTGCGAACATACGTGCTTAGCGCCTCGTCCGTAAGCCAGAACTTCTCGCGCCATACGACGCGCCGTTTTACATCGTCGGGCAGCTTGTCGAGAAACATCTCTTTGCCGACGGCCATTTGTGTCATGTCTTCGGGGCAAAGCAGCACGCTGTGGGACGTTTGACGCACGACGGCGATGATCGCCGCTCGCAGGGCGGCATGGTCGTGTTCTTTCATGCGCTCGTTGTAGGCGTGTCGTTCGGGATCGATCGGGCGCTTCTTGGCCGGAATCGTCCAATAGGGCGTGTAGCGCAACCGCGACAAGCAGCAGAGAAACTTGCCTTCTTTCAATCCATGGGCCTGAAGGAACTCGGTCGCGCGCTCTTCGTTGCGCAGATCGCAGGCGAAGGCCCCGTCGGGGCCGAATTCCATGACCGGGCAATTCACGCCTTGCTCTTTGGCATGCTCGAGCGAGACCGAGTCGCGAAAGTACACAAACTTCGCCTGGCTCAATAACTCTTTTCGATCCTGATCCCAAAACGACCCGTACGTGATGCCGTAAACGCCGAACGGTTTGCCCGTGTGTTTGACCCAGGCGGCGACGTCGCCTGCCGCGACGAGCGACGGGCCGGAACCGTGTAGCAAGAAGTCGGCCCATTCGATCGCCTCGGCCAGCGACGCATTAGAAACCTGGCCATCTTTGCCGATGCGCCCCTTGACGATCTTGAGTTGGGGAAACCGTTTGTGCTCCATGGCGGCAACTTCGTCGGACAAATCCGACGAAGCCCATAGCACGACTTCGGCCTCGGGAATGTGTTCTTCGATGAGTCTCAACACGCCGGGCGTGTGCGCGATGTCGCCGATGTTGACCACTTGCCAGGACGAACGCAGCAGGATGCGGGGCCGGCGATTTGGCGAGGCGGCCTGGCTCGCAGAACACAACGCCGCTGTGAGAGCTGTCTGTAAGAAATGCCGCCGCTGCATGATTTACTTGTCCGAGGAATAAGCCAAGGCGGATTGGCAGCGAATCGTCGCCGCCGTCGCAGGCTGGATTGTCTTTCCACCCAACCAGGATACACGGCCGGCGGCGCCGGCGAAAGCAACGCCGTAACGCGGGGCTGCCAGGCCAATCCTTTTGGTGCGTGGTTCAGCGGGATGCTAAAATGAAACACTGGTTTCGAGGGACATTGTGCGTCCGTTTGCGCCACGCCCCTGATTGTTTCTCGACCTCCGCACCAGATGGGAGCGATCCAGAGATGAAGAAGTCGTCGTTGCTGACGGGATGGATGTTCTTGGCGATGGCGTTATCGGCGCGCGCCGAACCGCCGCTGCAAACGGCCGCCGATGTCTGTGTCTATGCCGCGACGCCCGGCGGAATTCTGGCGGCGATCGCCGTAAAACGTGAAGGGCACAGCGTGGTGCTCGTGGAACCAAGCCGCTGGGTAGGCGGCATGTTGGGCGCCGGCTTGAAACCGCTGCAAGATTGTCCGAACTACGTGGCGACCGGCGGGTTGACCCACGAACTCCTGCCCCTGCTGGGAAGATCTCAAGGTTCGGTGCGCGAAAACGATGTGCGAGCGCTAAGTCCGGAAGCGATTCGGCAGGACTTTCTCCAGTTGCTCGCGGATCACGAGATTCGCGTGCTCTACGAACATCGTATTGCACGATGCGAAGTGCGTGACTGCGCCATCGCCAAGGCCCTGTTCGATCTCGCGCCTTTCGATGAACTCGGTTGCCCGGTGGCGGCGCCCGCCGCGCGCGACCACCTGACGGTCACGGCGAAAGTTTTCATCGACGCCAGTTACGAAGGCGATCTGATGGCCGCGGCCGGCGTTGGCTATCGCGTGGGCCGCGAAGCGGCGGACGAATTTGACGAGCCGTACGCTGGCGTACAATCGCCTATGGAACTGGCGCCGATCGACCCATTTGTCGAGCCGGGGCGAGCCGACAGCGGCCTGTTGGCGTGGGTTGAGAACGACCACGGTAAGCCGGTTGGTTCGGCTGACAATTACACGCAGGCTTACAACTACCGGTATTACACGACCTCGGATCCTGCTGTGCGCATTCCGTTCACAGTGCCCGAGAACTACGACGCGGCTGAGTTCGAGTTGGTGGGCCGCTACGTCGAACACCTCGTAGCGACGATCGACGATCCTAAACGGTTGCGCGAACGTCTCGTGGGGATTTTTCCTGGGTGGATGAATTCGGGTGAATGGAATTATCAGCGCAAGTCGCTTTTCTCGATGGCGCCGTTGGGAATCAGTCAGCATTACGCCGCGGGCGACTATGCGGCGAAGGCGCGCGTATGGAAGCAGCACCAGGACTATCTGCGCGGGTTACAGCGATTCATGAGCACCGATGCGCGCGTGCCGGAGGCCTATCGCGCGGAAGTCGCCAACATCGGGCTCGATGGGCGCTTTCATCGCCACACGCAGGGCTGGCCCCATCAACTTTACATTCGCGTGGCTCGGCGGCTGCGGGGCCGCTATACGATTACGGCGCACGACGTGTACAACAAAACCACGATCGATGATCCTATCGGCCTCGCGCAGTACGGCATCGACACCTATCCCTCGCGGCGGATCTGGTTGCAGAGCGAGGGCCAGACGTTCGTAGGAATCGAAGGCAAGATGTTTATCGGCGGAAATCGTGGACCGACCAACGTGCCGTATCCAATTCCCTATCGAGCGATCACGCCGCAGGTCGAAGAATGCACGAATCTACTCGTGCCGGTCTGTTTCTCGGCCACGCATCTCGGCTACGCCTCGGCGCGCATGGAGCCCGTATTCATGATCTGCGGCGAGTCGGCCGGCATTGCTGCCTGCCGGGCATTGAAGGAAAACGTTAGCGTGCAGCAAATCGACGCCGACGATTTCGCGCAGGCGCTGCGCGACGCGGGGCAGAAGCTCACCTGGGATGTGGAGAAGGATCGTTCGCTTTCTCGGCCGTCGAAGTACACGTTCGCGGGCCTGCTCGGCGAATGCGACCGCGATGACGATGGTTTCGTTTCGCAGTCGGAATGGGAAGCGGGCAAACCGGGTTGGGAGTGGCTGTACCCGCATGTCGATTCAAACCGCGATGGAAAGATCGTTGCGACGGAGTACGCCGCCTTTCAGCAATACAAAGGGGAGCACGCCGACTGGACCACACGGTTGCGCGGCGTGCAGGAATGAACGACTGCGGCTTGCCGCCGCGACGTCACACGACGGCTACCTTCACGCAATTGATCGGCGGCAGCGATTGGAAGAGGCATTCCCAGGACTCGCCACCGTCGCGGCCAATCCAAAGCTGCCCGGTCGTCGTTCCCAGGTAGAGCGCGGGCGATTTCGTATGGTCGACATCCAGCGCGTCGCGCAGCACGGTGAAATAACTCTCCTTTTTCGGCAAACCTTTGTTGAGCTTCTTCCAGCGTCCGCCGCCATTTTCGCTGCGCCAGACAGCCGGCTTGCCCGCCGGGCACGCGCGGGTCATCGGTTCGAGCGGGACGACATAAACCACGTCGGGATTGTCTGGATGCACGACGATCGGGAAGCCAAAGTCC
>JAGQOS010000383.1 GCA_020427265.1 Planctomycetales bacterium | reverse complement strand
TTCCTGGGCCATGCTGATCGAGCCGACCTTGTCGCTCATGTCCTTGGTCGTGCGTTTGCCGGGCTTAGGCCCGCGTTTCTTGCCCTTGGCAGGGCTCTTCTGCGCTGGGTCGGCCGAGTCTTTCGGTTTCGCCTTCTTCTTCGCCACGTCTAACTTCTCCTTCAACAACCGGGCACGGATGGCTCAAGTATAATCACGTTCAGCGAAATCAGGTACCCGGCTATTCGTCGCGCAGCTCGCACACGGCCGACTGGCCGAAGCACTCGTCCACTTCGATGCGCAGCTTGCCGGGCCGAATTCCGGTGCCGTCTTCCAGATCGGCGAGCAAGCGGCGGCCAATGTAGCGGGCGAGCATTTCGGTCGTGGTATTGGGCACCGGCAGCAGAATGCAATCGAGCCGAGGAAAGATCCAGCGACGATCGCCAAACGTGGCTTGCACTTCGCGATCGTTGGCCACGACCTGAATTTGCGGGTGTTCGGTCGGCAGCAGCATGTGGTGGTCGAGTTCGTCGACGATGGCCTTGAGCGCGTCGCGCAGGGCGATGAAATCGATCACGTAGTGATTCTCGTCGAGAATGCCGAACACTTCGGCCGCCACCCGATAGTTGTGCCCGTGGAGCCGTTCGCAGACATCGCCGTCGAACGTGATGAAATGTCCGGCGCTGAAGACCAGGTAGTCTTTGGCCACGCGCACTCGATAAGACTCGGCCACCAGATAGCTCCTCGCGATTAGCTCACATTCCCAGCGAATTGCATTATAGCGCCGCCGCCGTGTAAAAGGAAAACGGCGGTGGCAAGCGGCCCGCGCGAAGCAGCGCAAACAAGGCGGCGGTAATCAAGTCGGCAGTGGTTCCCGGGTTGCGGCGATTACCGTCGGCGCGCAACCAAAAATCGAAATCGCGCAGGCCCTGTTCATACGATTCGTCACCGTGGCGGCCGCGGCTTAATAGCTCGGCGGCTCGATCGGAAGCCTGCTGGGCCAGAGCGGGCCCGCCTTTCCGCATAATCAGACTATCCGGCATTTCGGCCAGCACGCGGAGCTGGGTGCGCACGATTGCGGCGGCGAGCGACGACGAAGCGGCTTCGTCGGCCAGCCAATCGGCCATGCGCCAAATGTCGGCAAATCCGCAAACGTATTGCCGCGCAATGGCATCGCGATCCTCGGCCAGTCGCATCGCCGCTACCAACGGCAGCGTAGGTTCATCGCGAACGTCTTGCTCCTCGGCGCGGCCCATGCCGCCGGGCTTCGCCAGGCGAATTGCGCGGTAGACATCGCGCGTGTCGTCGATATTCGCCGCGTCGACAATCGCTTGCACACCGACCGGGGAAAGATCCTTCGCAGCGGCGAGCGGGGACAATAAAAGCACAATGCCCAAGTTCGTGTTCGCCGAAACGACGGCGCGGGTCGCCGCGATGGCTGCGAGAACTGTTTGGCCCAGCCGTTGTGTGCCGGCGGCTTCCATGGCCGGCGCTATGGCGATGCCGCTGGCCAGGAAATCGAAATAACTCATGTCGTGAAAGTCGGCGCCGCGATGTACGTTGCCCGGTTTGGCGGCCGTGGCTTCGAGAACGCAAGCCAGCGTGGCGCATTGGCCGATCGAAAGCGGCGACGCGGCAACGGCGCGACCTCTCATGACACACCAGCCGTGTTGGCCAATGGCTGTTCGAGAAACGCGCGCACGAGCGGCGTCACGCGTTCTGGTGAATCTTCTACAATCCAATGGCCGGCGTCTTCAAAACGGTGCGTCTCCGCCTGCGGAAAGATTTCCACGAATCTGTCCAAGCAGGCCGGCGTAAAACACCAGTCGCGCATGCCCCAGATCAATTGCACGGGACGACTGGCCAACTGCGGCAATCGCCGCTCGATCTCGGCGAGCGTCGCGCGGCTGGGATGCGAAGCCGACCAGGGAATGTCTTCCACGAAGTTGTAGACCGCCGCCCGGTTACTCCACGAATCGTACGGCGCGAGATAACCGGCCCGGATTGCCGGCGACAGCCGCTCGGGATGCGACATCGTCATCCGCAATGCCGCGCGGGAGAAGAGGTTCAGGCCTTGCACGCCAACGCGACCCAACACCGGAAAACGGCACACGCGAATGCGCCGCGGGAAAAACCATGGCACAAACGCTCCGGTGTTGAGGAGCACGAACCGCTCGAACCGCTCGGGCATTTCCAGCGCCGCCCCCAAGCCGATCGCGCCGCCCCAATCTTGGGCCACGAGTGTGATCCGCTGTAAGTCGAGCTGTTCGATAAGCATTTGCATATGCCGCACGCGGTCCGCCAAACGAAACATCTGCTGCGGCTTGTCGCTCAGCCCGCAACCGAGATGGTCTGGCGCGACGGCGCGAAAATCGTCGCGCAAATCGGTAATGAGATTGCGCCAATGAAACGACCAGGTGGGATTTCCGTGCGAAAACAGCACGACCGGAGCGCGGGGCGCCTCGCCGAGCTGCGGCCCTTCGTCGAGATAATGCAGCGAATGCTCATCGACCGGCAGGAAGTGCGATTCGAACGGATAGAGCGCGCGCCATGGCGGCGCGTCCTGCTGGCGGTCTTGGGTTGCGGAAGTGTGCGTCATGACGGCGTCATTCTAACGGACGCGACCCGCTTTGTTCCAGGACCGTTGCGAAGGAGGATCGGCTCACTTTTCGCGTCGAATGCCGGCCGCGGCAAACGCCGGCGCTAGATTCTTGTAGCACTGGCGAGCGGCGGCGAGCGGATCGTAACCCGGATTGCCGGAAACCATACCGCTGACTTCGCAACTGATATCGCCCTGATAGCCGCCGGCGTGGAACAGCCGCAGCAACGAGGCGTAGTCGAACGCGCCGCTGGCGCCAGGCAATTGGAAGACGACCCGGCCATTTTCTTCGACGGCATCCTTCACGGCGATGTGGGCCGTATGCGGCAGCGCCGTTTCGACCGTGTCGGCCAGTGGCAAGTTGCGGAAGGCGTAGTGGCTGTAGTCGTAGACCATTTTTAACCACTTTCCCGCGCCGAGTTGCTCGATCAACCAAACCGCCTCGCTCGGCTCCGACAACGCCCCGCCGCGATGCGGCTTGATGGCCAACACGGCGTTCCTGGGACGACAAACGGCGAGCCAATCGCCCAGGCGGTCGCGGAACATCGAGTTCTTCTCCTCCCACGCGCCGCCGCCCAACACGGTTTGAATGAGCGGCGGGCGCTCGGGCGCCAGATCAGCGCCCAACTCCGCCACACCGGCCAGGCGTTCGAGATCGCGGGCATGCTGCGCGTCGTCGGCGGCCGGCGGCAAATGTTCCATCAACGAACTCAGGCGCAAACCTCGATCGGCAAGCAAGCCGCGGCACGCCTGCCGCCGCGCGGGCGGCATGTTTGCCGGCGCAGAATCCCAGTCGGCGCGGGCCGCGATTTCCACCGCGTCGTAGCCGATCTCGGCGATCGCCGCCAGCGCTTGTTCAACCGGCAACGACTTCATGCCATAGGTGCTGAACCCTAATGTCATGCCTGCGGCCGAACGAACGTTTTCGTTCGCGCGCCCCCATGACGGGGCTAGCCAACCGGCCGCCATCGCCGAGGCCGTTGTACGCAGCAGGTGGCGGCGCGTTAGGTAGGAAGCTGCCATCGTCATCGAGCCGTCGCTTGAGCCATCGGGAAAGAAGCTGAGAAACGCGTTGCCTAGTCTTCGAGCTTGCGCAATTCCACTTTGCGGAATTCGCACGGATGACTTTCCGACTGAAGCGAGATCGTACCCGATTCGAGCAACGTGCCATCGTCTAGCTGCGGCTGCGTGTATTCGAGAACTGTTTCGCCATCGATGATGTGTTTAATCGATTGGCTACCACGAACTTCAACTTCGACCGTTACCCATTGCTCGCCGTGATAGGTCTTGCTGGTGCTGCTCGTACAATGTCGCTTGAGCAGCTTGCCGTTGAGCACCACGTCGGTGCCCGGCGTGCAAAGATTCGCCGTGGTGCGCACTCCCTGGCCCGATCCGCCCAGTAATTGGACTTCGATCGAATCGGGAAAGTCCTGATCCTTGGTCATGCTTTGCGGCGTTTGGCCGTGGATCATGATGCCGCTGTTGCGCGTGGCCCAGCCGGGACCACCCGCACATTGCTCGCCCACGAAGCGATATTCCACGCGGATCACGTAGTTGGAAAACGGCGTGTTGTAGAACAGATGTCCGAATCGCTCGTTGAATTCGCCATACGCTTCGTAGCCCACGGTAATTTTGCCGTCGCGCACGCGAAAGGTATCGCCAAAGTTTTCGCCCGCTTCATGGCCGCGGATCTTAGGAGTCCAGCCGCTCAGGTCTTTGCCGTTAAAGAGCTGAATCCACTCACCCTCGTCGGCCGCCTGTGCGGGCGACGCGGAAAGCAAAGAAATACCCAGCGTTAGTCCAGAAACTGCCGCGATGAAGTTTTTCAAGAGAGGTCCTTTCACAGAGGCTCAGGGGTGGATTGTCTGTCGTCGGCCGGCTCTGCCTGGCGGCCAGCCCGGTTCTAAGCCCTTCAGTCTGTCGTCCACGGTGGAGCGTATCAAGCGATAATTTCGTGAATTACCTCGCCGAACTCCCGCTGCAGCCGCTGCCGGCCGGGCACGACCAGGCGATGCGAGTTGAGCCCCAGTTGATGAAGCACCGTGGCATGGACGTCGGTCACATAATGGCGGTTTTCCACGGCGTGGAAGCCCAGTTCGTCGGTCGCGCCGTGGGCCGTGCCCCCGCGAATGCCGCCGCCGGCCATCCACACGGTAAATCCGTAAGGGTGATGATCGCGGCCGTCGCTATGTTGCGAGCCCGGCGTGCGGCCGAATTCCGACGCCCAGACGACAAGCGTTTCGTCGAGCAAACCGCGGCGTTTCAGGTCGGCCAGCAATGCCCCGATGGGCTGGTCTACCTGGCGGCACTGCCGCGCATGACTCGTGCGCAGCCCCTTGTGTGCATCCCAATGGCCTGCGCCGCCGTTGTTGCCATGATACACCTGGACGAAGCGAACGCCGCGTTCTACGAGCCGCCGCGCGCAGAGCA
>JAGQOS010000382.1 GCA_020427265.1 Planctomycetales bacterium | reverse complement strand
AACAGCCAGCTAGTTCGCCAAACCGAATAGCACACTCAACACCAATTCAAGTCAACTCGTCAGGAGACACGCGATGACCAATCCAACGACCCGTTCCATGAACGACCGCTTCCGCCCCGTTTCTTTCCGGCTGCCCTCTCACGCAAAGAACCATCGAGGAACTATCCCCATGCGAATCCGTTTCCTAGTCGCCAGCGCGGCGTGCTGTGCTTGCCTCGCCCTTTCCGCCAATGACGCCCATGCACTTGCAATCGATGGACTGATCGGACATTGGAAGTTCAACGAGTCGACTGGCACGACTGCTGCTGACTCGTCGGGCAGTGCGATCGACCATACGGCGACTCAACAGGGGACCTGGGCCGGTGACAATTCGGAATGGGGCAGCGGTTTCATCGGCGGCGCGGTCGACCTGGCGCACACGGGGTCGGATATCACAACGCGGCTCAATGTTCCCGAGGGCACAAATCAACTTGGGTTCGTGGGCACCTCGTTTTCGGTGGCCGGTTGGGTGAACCTCAACTCGACGGCGAATCATCAGAACATCTTTGGCCATGGCGACAATGGGGCCGACTGGTTTAGCTGGGGCCTGGGCATTCAGGGTACACCCGACGCCATGGCGAGTGAGTTCGGAGCGAACGAAGTCGGCTTCTTCCTGCGAACGGGCTCCGGCCCGGGCAATGTGGTCGAGATTTCCGGACCGATTTCCGCTGGAGCGTGGACACATGTTGCGGGCGTTTTCGATGACGATGCCGACACGATTGAATTATTCGTCAACGGAATATCGCAGGGAACCACAGCGTTCGCCGGAAGCATCTTCAACAGTCCTTCGGTAAGTCGATTCGGCTCGGACGACAACCGCTCGCCACTCAATGGTTTGCTCGATGACTTCGGGGCCTGGAATCGCGCACTGACGCTGAACGAGATCAACCAGATCTACGACACGGGCGTCATCTTTGGCGCTGGCCTGGAAAAGGCGGGTTTGATTCCGGAACCGAGCACAGGCTTGTTGCTAGTCGTCGGCTTGATGGGTGTTTCCGTTCGACGCAATCGTCATCGCCGCCAGGCCGCTCGCTCCATGCGTTCCGCTACTCGATGCCTGCTCGCACTTCCGCTCGTCGCTGCGATGTCGGCAGCAGCCCCGGCCGCCATCGTCGACCTGGCTGTTTGGCAGCTTGGCGAAGCCGGATCGCTCGGCACGAACAATCGCCCGCAAGACAGCATCGGCTCGGAGCATTTCACCAGCGACATTGCCGGTGCTTCGACAACTGTGGTGAACGATCCCGACTATGTCCTCTCGACCGCAGCGTTGAATTTCACGCCGAACCAGGGGTTCTTCAATGTCGCCACGAATTTTATTCCCACGAACAACTTCGCCATCGAGATGTGGGTGCGAACGGATAACCCCGGTCAGGCGAACAATCTGGCGATTTTTAATTCTGGGGGAGGCGGCAGCCGCATCGATATCGGTGTTCAAAACGGCAACTGGGCTGCGAGCATCTCGGGTGCGGCGTGGATCGGAGCAACGGCCGGCGCCGGCCAAACGATTACGGCCGACGCGTGGACGCACTTAGCCGTGATTCGCGATTCGGGAGTCAGCACGCTCTATATCGACGGCGTCGCCCAAGCCGGCACGCCCGGGAGTGCACCGATCCATAGCAGCCAGATTCACTTGGGTGTGCAACCCGGCGGCACTCAGTGGTTCGACGGCGACATCGACCATGTTCGCATCTTCAGTTTCAATCCGGCCACCGACAACGCAGTCGCGGCATTGAGCTTCTTCGACTACGCCGTTCCTGAACCCAGCACAGCGATGCTGGGTGCGATGGGCCTGCTCGGCCTAGCGGCACGGCGGCGGCGACGAGGCGCGTGAATGCCCATTGCCGAAGCACCGAATGACGTAGTCCCCACGTAGTGAAACAAAACAACACACGGCAAACACGAGGCTATGCAAATCGTTTACACGACCGACCTTGTTGCGAACCAGTTTCACAGTCAGCGCGATGTGGCGGTCGCGTTGCAGGTAACCAAACGGAACATCAACTCGATGCCCAGTAAGAAGACCTCTTCATCAACCGACGGTCGGGGAATTCGTTGATTGTTTTTCCCGCAACAACTAACCAATTCGCCGACCCAATTCACGAACAGCACTTTCCAAACATAACGGCTATTCCAAGGAGCTATCCCATGTCGCAAAGCAACCAAAACACACTGTCCAGCAGCATCACACTCGCCAACACGTCTGCCCAAATCAGGAGAATCGCCATGACTCGCCTCGCACTCGTCACTCTCGTTTCGTTGCTCGCCGCCAGCTCGTCGCACGCCGCGTTGATCGGCTATTGGAACTTCGACGCCGGCAGCGGCCAGACCGTGGCCGACAACAGCGGCAATGGCAACAGCGGATTTCTGGGAACCTCGGCTGGCGCCGATGGCGGCGACCCTTCGTGGAGCACCAGCGGACAGTTCGGCGGCGCGGTCGATCTGGCGGCCGGCAATCGAGTGACGATTCCGACGGGGCATACGCTGCTGCCCACAACCTCGCTGAGCCAGGTCGGTTGGGTGAATCTCGATTCGTTCACGGGCGTCTGGGGTTCGGCCATTCAATATCCGTTCACTCCCGGATCTCATACGAATCCGTTCTTCGAAAACGGCATCTACATTCAGAACACAGGTGGCCTGCATACGCGAATTGACGGCACGCAGGCGAGTCCCGTATTCGGTACGGCCGTGACGGCCGGCAGCAACAACTGGCACATGGTCGCTGTTACTTGGGACGGCGCGACGGGCCGCGCCTATGTTGATGGTCAAGAAGTAGGCAACTTTGCCGCCCCTACGCCGATTGCCTACGACAACGTTTCGCCGGTTCTCTTCGGTGTGAATGCGGGAGGTGGTGAAACGCTTGACGGACGCCTCGACGACTTCGCTATGTACGACAATGCAGTATCGGCAGAGGGCATCGCGCTGATCAATGGGCTCGGTCGATTTGCCGGCATCACGCAAACCGACAGCGCGATCGCCAGCGGCGAAGCCGTGTTCGGCGCCACGAGCGGAACGTTCAAGGCCGGCAAGCAAATTTGGGCCTATGGCACATCGCTCGGGGCTGGCACGGTTGGACTAACCGGCGGATCAGTCGGCGCGCTCGACGCCTTCATCGTGCTCGATGGCGCTGGCAACGGCGTGCAGCTCGTCGGCCTCATTCCCGAACCGAGCACCGCATTGTTGCTCGGCCTAGGGCTTCTGGGCCTCGTCTCACGCCGCCGACGCAAGTAACCGTTTGCCAACACGACCAACCAACGTCTGTGAGCAAATTGCTCTCGAATCACAAGTAGCCAAATCACAGTTCCAATCATTTTTGCTCCAAACCCAATCACGGGAGAATCGCCATGACTCGTTCCGCACTAGCCACGTTTGCCTTGCTGCTCGCTGTCGCCTCGCCGGCCCCGGCCGCCTTGGTCACAACCAATCTGATCCAGCATCTCGATGCCGATACGAACGTGGCGGCGACCGGATCGAATGTCACGAGTTGGGCCCCTGTCGGCGGAACGGGCGATACGGTAACAACGAACTCGGGCAGTCCACAGTTGAACACGGCTGCGCTCAACGGGCGAAACACGATCACGCTCGCCGACGATCGCATGATCGGTACGGACAATGCGCTGTTCGATCTGGGAGCCGGCGATTTCACTTGGTATTTGGTCGCAAGGCCGGCCGACAACGGCGCCGGAAATAACCGTTTCTTCGGCACTCTGGAAAATGCCGGCTCGTTTCGCGGCCTCATGGGCTCGGTCACCGCGGGCGAAGTTCTGACGGCGGATGTCCGCGTCGGCGCGGGCACGGTCAGCGCGACCGATGCCTCGGCCTCGCTCAGCGAGTGGCACGTGTGGACGGCGATCCGTTCGGGCGCCACTTTGGATCTCTACCGCGATGGACTACTTGTCGGCTCGAATGCCGGCGCCGGCGGCACGCTCGCGAGCGACGCGCTGACCATCGGTGCGGAACGCACCGGCGGCGCCGAGTTTGTCGACGGCGACATTGCGGCCCTGCTGGTTTACGACACGCAGCTTACGCCGGCCCAGTTCAACGATACAGGGTTTTTCCTGGCCGATCGATTCGGCATCGCCAGTTCGTTCACCGCGCCCGTTCCCGAACCATCGACCGCCCTGCTCTTAGGAATCGGCCTGGTCGGCTTGGCCGTACGCCGCCGCCGGAGCAATCGACGTTGGACCACCGGACGTGATTGGTGGACTTCGCGACTGAAAATCGAAGCGCAGCGAGGCCGCGATGCGGGACGCGAATCGAACCAGCATGTTGAGGACAGCCGCGTATATCAAACCGTCGCCCAACGCTTAAGCGTGCGAACCACCGCTCTGCTGGCGGTCATCATCGCCTTGTTGCTGCTTGTTGGCCAAGCCCCGCATTGGCAATCGTCCAACATCATGCGTTAAGGCTTTCGGCTCAATAACACGAATCCGCGCTAATTGACGCTGACCTGGTGAACGCCCATTAGTGCTGATTCATGTTCTCCAATTGGAGATACCCAACATCGCATTCCAGATTTCGATATTCAAACGCATGAACACTTTTTCTCGGAGCAACCCAATGACGCCGCAGTCCTTCAATCGCATTCACTTCGCTACAGGAAACCAATTCATGAACACGCTGTTGCACACCCGGAGTCATTCGATGAACCGTCTCGCTGTCGTTGTCTCACTTGCCTCGTTTGTCGCCCTCGTTGCTCAACCTCTCTCTGCCTCGCTAGTGCAGGCGAACATCGACGCCTCGAGCGCCGCCAGTGGTGTCGACTTGCTTGAAACGAGCCTTAGTGGAGCGGCAACGCTCACCGGTACTTGGACAAACGAAGGAGTTACGGGAGCACCCGGCGCTTTGACCAATGGCGCGGCAATCGTTTCCGCTGGTTACGTAGCCAGCGGTTCGACATTCGGCGCGCCGTCGAATGGTTCCACGGTAACGTTCGACCTGGACACTTCCACGAAGGTGAATGGGTACCGAATCACCCAAATCGACTTCTTCCA
>JAGQOS010000381.1 GCA_020427265.1 Planctomycetales bacterium | reverse complement strand
TGCCGGAATTTTAGTTCTTCTCGCCGTTTCTTGCCCGGCGTTTATCTTGGCAACCTGGCCGCTGTGGTGGGGAAATTCTTCGTTTCCACAGGTGCCATTCCTGCCGATCCTGGCCCGTGTTCCGGTTTGGGTGGATCAGGTATTAGTTGCCTGCGTTTGTGGAGCGAGTATCGGCATTCTCTACACGCGATGGCGACAGGTTCCCGCGCAGCGATGGCTGATTATTCAGGCCTGCCTGTTGGGCGGGTTGATCTTGCTCAATCAACATCGTCTGCAACCCTGGGCGTATCAATTTGTGCTTTTATTACTGACGCTAGCCTTTGCTCCGTCGCAATACGGGCTACGGTGGATGCGCTGGCTCGCCATCAGCGTTTACTTCTATTCCGCCCTCAGCAAACTCGATCACACATTCATCACGACACTGGGTGGCAGTTTTCTGGATGCGCTGCTGGGCTCCTGCGCGGCCTGGGTATCGGAATCTCTACGGCCCTGGCTTGTTGCGATTATTCCACTGGCCGAATTGTCGATTGCCGTTGGGCTTGTCTGGCAAAGGGCCAGAAAGCTGGCCGTCATCGGGGCCTTGGCAATGCATGGCGCACTGATTTGGATTCTGGGGCCCTGGAATCTCGATCATTCCTGGGGTGTGCTGTTGTGGAATGTCTTTTTCGCTCTCTATGTTGTTTTGTTGTTTTGGAAGCACTCGCCCGCCGAGCCGGCAGCCTTATCCGGTTCGCCAGGCGGTGAGCAGCCGGTCGCAAGGGCGATGCTTGTCCTCTGGTGCTTTGTTCTGCTTGCTCCGTTGGGAAGGTTCGCCGAGTGGTACGATGAATGGCCTTCCTGGGCGCTATACGCACCGAGTGGCGGACGCGTGGAGTTGCTCGTTTCATCGCTCGCCCTACATCGGTTGCCGGCGGAAGTTCGCTCGTATTTGCAGCCGGTCGACGATTCTGGAGAGTATTTGCGTTTACGGATGGACCGCTGGTCGTTGCACGCGACTCGCGCTCCTGTTTATCCGCAGCCGAGATTCCAGTACGCCGTAGCGATGACCGTTATCCGCGAGAGCCGTGTCGCCAGCGCGTCGCAGGTCCTGTTGCTTTCGCCCGCTTCGGTCCGATCGGGCGAGCGAGACGCAACTGCGGCCGTCGGAGCACCAAAGATGAACGCGATCCAAGACCGGTTTTGGTTCAATACCACGCCGCGCCGTACGTCATGGATAGGACAGGCGAACCCGGGCTTTCGCGAAGAGGGGGCAACGCACGATGCGCGATGAACACGAGTTGCAAATCAGCGTCCATGACCGTCGAGCGGTCGACGCCTTCGCACGCGAGTTTCGCATCGATCCCTATCGATTGCGCCGCTTCCGGCACGCGCTTTACCAGCAATCGCTTGATCCACCAGCAGCGCTGCTCGAAATCCCGCTGCCGCATCGCAAGGCGTTCGCCGCGTGCATGCGCTTTCATGAGTTGGAATTACAACGCCGCAGCGATTCGCCGGACAGTCGAGCAACCAAGCTCGTGTTTACCACGCGCGGCGGCAACTGGATTGAAACCGTGCTGATTCGCGGCAGCTCGGGCCGGCTGACAGCGTGCTTGTCGAGCCAGGCTGGCTGCGCTGTGGGATGCCGATTCTGCGCGACGGGGGAGATGGGTTTGCTTGCTAATCTTTCGGCGAGCGAAATCATCGCTCAACTCTGGCAGGCGAATCGCCTGTTAAGTGAAAATCGCGAGCGCATTCGCAATGTCGTGTTCATGGGAATGGGCGAGCCCTTGCATAATTCGCGATCGGTCGCCGCTGCCGTCGATGAATTGCTCTCGACCACGGGATTTCAGATCACGAGCCGGCGACTTACCGTTTCGACGATCGGCATTCCTGCACGCATGCGCGAATTTGCACGCCGATTTCCCGACGTGCATCTCGCGGTCAGTTTGCATTGCGTTGTTCCGGGCGTTCGCGAGATGCTTATTCCCGGGTCGACGAGAACGTCTCTTTCCGAGTTGCACGCGGCAATTGACGAGGTCGTGTTAACCAGTCGTCGAGCGGTGATGATTGAATACGTGATGATCGATGGTTTGACGGACACGGCGGAGGCGGCACGGGCGTTGGTCGAGTTTCTGGGCCGATTGCCCGTTTTTGTCAACCTCATCCCCTTCAATCCTGTTGCGGGGATGCAGCCGTGGCGGACTTCGTCTCGCGAGATATGTCATGAATTCTGTCAAATGTTGCGCAGCGCGGGTTATAAAGCACGGATTCGCAATTCGCACGGGGGCGAGATCCGCGCGGCTTGCGGCCAGTTGGCAAATCGTTCGGATGCAACGCCCCTCGAGGCCTGAACGACTTTGCCGATTCTGCGTTTGCTGGCCACCGACGCGTTAATTCTGATTGTGCCGGACGTGTGGCCGAACTCAGGTTCGAACTGAGAATCGATCCAACATTTTCCACCGCGGCCTTTTGACCCCGACAAACCGCGTCCTAAGTTTGCTGTGTAAGCGAGCTGGTCTCGCGAATCAGCCGATTTCCCCCTGAGTTACGCGGAGCTACAACAACGATGTTCGTCAATGCCGTACCTGCCCTGCCGATGGTTGTGATCGACTTAATTTTTGGCGGCGTTATGCTCGCCGCCGGTCTGGCCGTGGGCTGGGTATTCTTTCGCGCCGGTTCGAAGAATAGTCGTGCCGAATCCGAGCGGGCTCGTGATGCGTTGAATGAAGTAAGGGAATTGGCTAGCAACGTTGCCCGCGACGTCGGCGCGCATTCGAGCCGCATGCAGGTGGCGACTACGGAATTGAACGACATTCAGGCCAACGGCGACGAGTCAGGGCAGCTTAGCGATGCCGTGCTCAAGACTGTGGCCGACATGCTCGCCGCCAACGAACAGTTGGAATCGCAGCTCGCTCAGGCCGAAGAGCGATTGAAGAAGCAAGCCGCCGAAATCGAAACTCACTTGACTGACGCCCGCACCGATAAACTCACGAAGATCAACAACCGTCGTGCGTTCGACGACGAGATCGAGAATCTCTTCGCAACTTGGAAGCAGGAGCAGCGTTCGTTTGGGCTCTACATGATCGACGTTGATCATTTTAAGAAATTCAACGACACGCACGGTCACCAGGCCGGCGACGAAGTGCTGCGCGGCGTTGCCAGGGTGCTGAAGCAGACCGCTAAAGAAAGCCATATTGTGTGCCGCTACGGCGGTGAAGAGTTCGCCGTGCTGCTGCCGAATACGACCGTCGAGAATGGACGCGCCTTTGCCGAGGCGGCAAGGAAAGCCATCGGCGACGCGATGTTTAGCTTTGAAGGTGTCGATCTGCGGGTAACGGCGAGCATCGGATTGGCGGAAATCACGGGCGAAGAAGACATCGCTTCCTTGATTCGCCGCGCCGACGAGGCGCTCTACGCCTGCAAGGAAGCGGGGCGAAACAACGCCCACTATCACAACGGCGTTAAGTCGCTGCCTATTACGCACGCTCCGAAGCAGACGCCGGTCCAGCCCGCTGCGAAGGCGCCTGAAAAGTCGCCGTCGACGCCGGCCAAACCGGAAGCCGCGGCAACGCCGTCGATTCCCACTCCAACGCTCGATCGTCTTCCTGGGTTCGAGACGTTTTCGAACGAGCTGCGCCGGCGGATTTCGGAGGCCCAGCGATTCGGGCTGCCAATTTCGATCGTCGTGGTTAATGTCGACAAGTTTGCTCAGCTCGTGTCGAAATTTGGACAGCCGATTGGCGACGTGATGCTCGACACGGTCGCGCAATATCTAGAAATACTGCTTCGCGATATGGACTTGCTCGCCAAATACGACAACGGCCGTTTTGCCATTCTGCTGCCGGGCACGCCGTTGGAAAACGCTCAAACGGTTGGGCAACGTGTCCGCGACGCCGTGGCCGACTGTGTCATTCCGCTGGGTGACAAGCAGTTGCAGCTGAGTGTTACGGCCGGTATCGCCGGCGCTGCCAATGGCGATGACATGCAACAGGTCGTCGATCGGGCTGAAGGGGCGCTGGCCGAAGCTCGCTTGCACGGCTGCGGTTCGATCTTTGTGCACGACGGGAAACAGTGTCTGGAGCTCGAATTGACGAGTCCGGCCACGGCCTGATGCTCGCTTAGGCATGGCAGCAAGTCGGCAGGTGGGACACCATGGCAATAGGCACGTACTTTGCCAGGGCAAGTCGCTAGATTGTCGACCGAACTTCATTGGCTGTCGGGGCATTAGCGGCCGCTCGTTGGTGCACGGCCATGGGGCCGATTCGAGTCGCTCGCTCGGCTGCCGGTTGAATTATTTCCAAATCTTGCCAACGTGCGATTTCACCCCCTTGCACGTTTTCTGAACGTTCCTATAATTCGTTCCTTACGCACGACTTGCGACGAGCTTGCAGCGAACGTCGTCTTGTCTGCGGAGAGCTGATTGTCGCACCTTGTTTCGGGCGCGATGGTTGATTAGCTCTGGCTGGCTAAGGGCTGTTTTTCCTTCGGAATTTGGCCTTGGCGGGTTTTCGGAGCTTCGGTATATTCGAGGTTTCGCCTGTTTTCGGGGATTTGAGCCGAGAGCAAGGTAAGTTCCGTGTTTGCGGCGACTTGGCTTGCTCCCTGTTCAATGTAAGCAGGCAGCCCTTGGTGGTTGGCCGATCTTCGGGTCGGTGGAAGATCTTTGACAATTTGGTATGCAAAAGAGTGGCATCTTAATTGATTCGTGGCCTCATGCGCGGGAGGGTCCGAATCGACTCTTTGTAGCAACTAGTCTACTCGGCTGGGTGAAGGCATTGCTTCATGCTTTGTTTTCATTCGGTTAGAGTTTGGCAGAATCGTTACTTGGGAGATCTTGGCGGTCATTGGCCTAGCGGCCGGTGTCCGTCTGAGTTGGATCAACCTTAGCTTGGTTAGCTCATTGCTCGGGTGTTGTGGGGAACTGCAATGCAAGAGCGTTGAATTAATGTGGCCAAGCTACAAAGGGCGCATGGGGGATGTCTTGGCATCAGGAGGCGATGAAGGGCGTGGAAGTCTGCGAAAAGCCTGGGGGAGTTGACAAACAAGCGATGATCCCGGGATCCCTGAATTG
>JAGQOS010000380.1 GCA_020427265.1 Planctomycetales bacterium | reverse complement strand
CTTCCAACAAATTGTTTCGGCTGCCGAATATAGCGACGATGCCGGGCAACTGGTTTATCGCGTGGTCGCGCGTGGCGAAGTCGAAAAACTCCCGATCGAATGGCGCTACTATCTGATCGCCAGCCCCAACGGCCGCCGCACGGCGCTGGCCTTCACCGTGGAAGGTGAACTGGCCGAACGACTCGGCAACGCCGATCGCGAACTGGTTGCGACCGTCGTGCTGCTCGAACCCGAGTTGGCCGACGAAAAGACCAAACCTGCCCGCGAGAAAGACGCTGTCCAGAAACCAACCACTGGCGCGAAGCCGGGGAGTATCTTGGTTAAGTAGAGATTGGCCGCTTCGTCCTTCGCCATTTTATTGCCCTGCGATGATCGTTCGCGAGATTCCTGCTACCGACGGCGTGCCCGCATGCTTAACGCTGATCGCGCAGACAGAGCACGCGAGCCTGGCGCAGCAGTTGGCTTGGCACTGGGCCGGCTTACCGTTCGGGTCCAGTTTTCTTCAGACGACGCTGTTGCCCGTGCTTGCTCATCACGACGACGGCTGGAGCGATTGGGACGCCGCACCGGCGGTCGATCCACACCTTGGCCGGCCCTACGCCTTTACGGAGATGCCGCTTGTCGAGTCGCTCGACATTTGGTCGCGTTCAATTTTGGCCTGCGAAACATACGGGCCGCTGGGCGGATGGCTTGTGGCCCAGCACTTCCTGGCCCTGCTTTCCCATTCTGAAAATGCTCAACAGCCACAGGCCGGCGATTGGATGCGGCAGCAACAGGCGGCGTGCGTAAACTGGCTGAGCACGTGGCAGGCCGAACAAGCTGAAAATTCCGCGGCTCTCGCCGATGCAGCCCTCGCCTCGCTACAGTTTTTCGACCGGCTGAGCCTTTGGTTCTGCTGCTCAGCCTCACCCGCACCATTTCGCGCCGAATCACCTTCGAGCGGCGCCGTTTCGTTTCGCCAACCTCAGCGCGGCCAAGTGCTCGTCTCCCCCTGGCCATTCGACGGTGACGGTTTTTCCGTCGAAGTTGCATCGCTCCGCGTTGCGGCGCAGGACTTCTCGTCGGCCGTCGAGCTGGCGCTCGCGCCGCACGAAATCGTCGACCTCTCTTGGGAACTAATTCCCTGGTAATCGGCCGTTGGCTTCTTGAGATGCTCCATCGCAGAGCGCAGACTATACGTGCATACTGCGGCGAACGTTGCTCTCAAGCGAGTCGAGGTCTTATGGTTCTGCGAATAACAGCGCTCCTGGTGATTCAGTTTTTCGTTGCCGCGGTGGCTATCGCCGCGCCGCCCAATTTTCTCTTCATCATCGCCGACGATTGCACGTTTCGCGATCTTGGCTGCTACGGCGGCCAAGCGCACACGCCAAACATCGATCGGTTGGCGACTGAGGGGATGCGCTTTACTCAGTGCTTTCAGGCCGCGCCGATGTGCTCGCCTACGCGGCACAACATTTATACCGGCCTCTATCCGGTCAAGAGCGGCGCCTATCCGAACCACACCTTCGTGAAAGAGGGCACGCAGAGCGTCGTGCATTACCTCAAGCCGCTCGGCTACCGGGTCGCGCTTTCGGGCAAGAAGCACATCGGACCCGCGAAAGCCTTTCCGTTTGAATACTCCGGTTCGAACAACCCCGACTTGCAGGTGATCGATAAGTTGTTCGCGGAATGCCGCAAGGCGGATACGCCATTCTGCCTGTTCGCTTGCTCGAACGAACCGCACACGCCCTGGGATAAAGGCGACCCTTCCCAATACGATCCGGCTAGGGTCCGCCTGCCGGCAAACTTCGTCGATACCGAACAGACGCGCGCCGACATGGTCCGCTACCTGGCCGAAATCACCTACTTCGACGGCCAGGTCGGTGCGTGCCTGACGCTGCTCGCCAAGCATGGCCTGGCTGAAAACACGCTCGTGCTCGTTGTTAGCGAGCAGGGTTCGAGTTTTCCCTTCGCCAAATGGACCTGCTACGATTCCGGCCTGCAAAGCGCGCTGATCGCCCGCTGGCCCGGCAAGATCCAGCCAGGCGCGACGAGCGACGCCCTGGTCGAGTACATCGACGTGCTGCCCACGTTTCTCGACGCCGCCGGCGCTCCGCCGGTCGACGAAATTCAGGGCCGCAGCCTGCTGCCGGTCCTGCGCGGCGAGCGGCGCGAACACAAGCAATACGTTTTCGGCGAAATGACCACCCGGGGCATCATCAACGGCTCGGATCATTTCGGCATTCGCTCGATCCGCTCTGCCCGTTACAAGTACATCGTCAATTTCACGCCGGAAGTTCCGTTTCGCAACGCCTGCGTTCAGTCGCCCGCTTTTCAGTCGTGGCAGCGGGCAGCGAAGGCCGGCAATGCCGACGCATTTGAGCGGGTCCGCCGCTACCAACATCGCCCGGCCGAGGAACTCTACGATGTTGAGGCCGATCCCCTGGAATGGAACAACCTGGCCGACGATCCCCAGTTGGCCGGCGTCAAGCAGCGCCTTCAGCGCGAACTACAGGCCTGGATGAAAGAGCAGGGTGATGAGGGCCAGGATACCGAACTCGCGGCGTTCGAACATCAAGGGCGGAATCGCGCGAAGAAGGGCAAAGTGAAGAAGGAATCGTGACGCGAGATTTGTCAGTTCAGAGGGAGGAGCTCATGGACGATTCGTTGTTCCCGCACGATCTTGATTGTCGGTTTGCGAACTCGTGTCCACTTCAATCGCTTCGGCCATTACGTACAACTCGTCCGGCGCTTCGGAGTAGTAGCGAAACATCGCCGGGCAGATCCAGCCTTCCATCGGCGGATCGTCGAGGCGATACCAGTTGCCGAATCCGTCGCCGCGCAGCCAAGTGAGCTTCTTCTGGTAGCCAGGAAAAGGTCGCGGGCATACGACCATGCGGAATCCTGTGTCCGAATTGGGGATGTCGGCTACCAGGTGGTCGATCATCTCCGGCACGCCGGCTACAAACGGCTCGCGCACGAGGCCAACGTTCGCGTCGTCGAACACCCAAGTTCCGCCGTAGCGATACGGCTTGAGAATGATCAGCGCGTTGCTCGGCGCGGCGGTTCGCCCGGGCAATAGCGAATAGCGCCAAGCCACACCGCCGGCAATCAGAACAACAAGAGCCACAACGGCGGCGACTCGCCGCGTGCTAAATCGTTGCGTCATGTTTCGTCTCCGTAAGTAGATCGCGGCACGGAAACAGATTCACAAAGTGCAACCGATATTATTCCATTCGCAGGAGTTTGCGGCAAGCAAATCGTGGTGTGGAGCACCTGGCGCCGCACGATTCATTCGCACTCATGCTCACCATATGCCTCGACTTCGAACGGGTTGTCGCGATACGGTCGGCCGCCGCGGAGCCAGATGAGCAGTGAGCAACCGAGGTAGGCCGGGCCCATTAGCGGGCCCCAGCGTTCGAACTGCCTCACATGCACGTGTTCATGATCGCGCGCCAAATCGAGCGCCGCGGCCGTTTGCCCCAGGATTGTATGCCCCAACGTCATCGCCAAGGCGGTCGGTCCAAGCGGGCCGTGCGCCAACAGCCATTGCACCGCGCCGCCATGAAATTCGATCACGCCGCGGCGCACGTGCGCTCTGCCACCAGTGCTCAGTCCGGCCGCGCCGACTAGCAAACCGAGCACCGTGTAGGGCGAGGCCCAGAGGATAAAAACCAATCGCAGCATGCCCGCATTCTTTCCGTCGCATGCTCTTCGGGCAAGGGCGCTTGAATATCGCTCGGGTTGGCGGAGTGCAACGCCCAGGTGGGCAAATTTGCAATCCGTTGCCCCGCCAGTCAAAATGGCCGCTGTCGTTTTGATGTGGTCTCTTTGATGGAGGGCTTCGATGCATTGCACCCGAGGACGCGAAACTTGCTTTCTTGTCACGATGTCCGTGGCGCTTGCCGCCGTCGTCACTTCCCAAACGCGTGCCGCGGCGGCCGACAAGCCGAGTCGCCCGAATGTTGTTTTCATCTTTTCCGACGATCACGCCTACCAGGCGCTAAGCTGTTACGACCAACGTTTCATTAAAACGCCGAACATTGATCGCATCGCTCAAGAGGGCGTGCGCTTCGATCGTTGCTATGTGACCAACTCGCTTTGCGGTCCCATGCGGGCCGTCATCCAAACGGGCAAATACTCTCATGTGAACGGCTTCCTGCAGAACGGCAATCGATTCGACGGAGACCAATGGACTTTTCCCAAGGCGTTGCAGAAAGCCGGCTACCAGACAGCCGTGGTCGGCAAATGGCATTTGGGCACACATCAAGCGCCGCAGGGTTACAACTATTCGGAAGTGCTGGTCGGGCAGGGACCCTATTACAATCCGCCGATGCTGCTCGACGCAAACGGCGATGGCGACCGCGAAACGATCAAGCATGTCGGTTACACGACCGACATCATTACCGATCAGGCCCTGGGATGGCTTAAAGAGAAGCGAGATCCCGACAAGCCGTTCATGCTCATGTTCCAACATAAAGCGCCACATCGCGAGTGGTCGCCTGGTCCCGCGCATCTGCATGCGAACGCCAATCCGAAATTCCCGGAGCCGGCCACACTCTTCGAAGATTATTCGGACAAAGTGACTCCGCGCCAAACGCAGGCCATGACCATTTCCGGCCACATGCGCGATGGCGCCGATCTAAAGATCGACTGGGCCCCGGGCAACCTGACGGCCGAACAACGCGAGCGTTATCTGGCCGCGTTTCGAGAAGAGAATGAGGCCTTCCATAAAGCGAATCTGCAGGGCGACGACCGTACGCGTTGGAACTACCAGCGTTACATGAGGATCTACCTGGCGTCGATCCAGTCGGTCGACGACAACGTCGGCCGCGTGCTCGATTATCTCGACGAGTCGGGCCTCGCCGACAATACGGTTGTCATCTACTGCTCTGACCAGGGGTTCTATCTTGGCGAGCACGGTTGGTTCGACAAACGCTGGGTCTACGAAGAGTCGTTGCGCACGCCGTTTCTCGTTCGCTGGCCGGGAAAGATCAAACCGGGTGGCGTGAACAGCGCAGACATTGTGAGTCCCGTCGATTTCGCCGCGACCTTTTGCGAAATCACCGGCGCTGAAACGCC
>JAGQOS010000037.1 GCA_020427265.1 Planctomycetales bacterium | reverse complement strand
CGGGTGACAAGGTCGGCGCGCTGGCCGATCAGATTAACTCCATGCTCGGCGCCGAAGACGAAGGCCGTATGGACCGCATCGTTTCGAAGACAGAAACCGTGCTCGATCAAATGAACGAGGCGCTCACCGCGGTAAATCGGGTGATTGGCGACGAGTCAATTCAAGCCGATCTAAGGCAGGCGATGTCGGAGTTGCCGCAGGTGCTGGCCGATGCGCGCGAGACCATCGACGGCGCCCAGGCGGCGGTCCGTTCGGCCGAACGCAACTTGAACAACATGGAAGGCATTACCGGACCGCTAGGTGAACGCGGTCCGGAAATCGTCAACAAGATCGAGCAAGGTGTCGAAGACCTAGGCGCTGCGATGCAGCAACTCGCCGCCTTCTCCGAGGCGGTGAACGATCGCGATGGCACGATCGGCCAACTCGTGCACAATCCGGAACTCTATCAGCGGCTTAACGTCGCGGCGGGCAACATTGAACGCGCGTCGCAACAGCTACGTCCCATTGTCTCCGACGTGCGCGTCTTCACCGACAAGATCGCCCGCGACCCCAGCCAAATTGGCGTTGGCGGCGCACTGCGCGGAAGATCGGGCATCAAGTAGCGCAGATCACTGGGGCAGAATCCGCAACTCTCAATACCGTGGCAAACTCGAACCCGGCGCGGGAATGCCGCGATCGCCGGGAGGGAAGAGTTGCGGACCAGCGCCTGGCGGAAGCACCGGAGCAGGTGTCGGTTGGAATTCAGGGTTTGGCAGCGGCGCGAGCGAAGGCGCCGGCCCCGGCAAAATCTCTTGGCCGCCGCGAGGAATCGCACCGGGACTAAGCTCGGTACCGGGCGGCAATTCCGTGGGAACGGGCAGCGACTCGGTGCGCGGGTCAAAATAGGGATCGACGCCGACCGCTGCGGCGGCTTGAACACCTCGGCGGAGATTCTCGCCCCGTTCGATCAAATTGCGCGGCGGCACGATAATTTGCGGCTCGAGTGTGAAATTGAGCGTGTGCTCGTCGCGAATCTCGCCAGGCACTAGATTTTCGGCGAAAAATTCGGCCACCGGGTATTGATACCATGGTACGTGAAACGCGTGTTTCGTCTTCAACGTTTCGTAGCCGTCTTTCACTAGCCGGATTTCGCGCGTGCCGTAGTAGACAAATCCGGTAGAGCATGGCGTGGTGCCGATCTCTTCATTGTCGACGTAGACTTGTGCTCCGGGCGGATTGCTACGAATTGTCATCCGGCGTCGCACGCACCCCGACTGGAGCGTGCATAAGACAATGAGCACGATCATCCATTGAATGGGTGCCAATCGAGATTTCGACGCTTGAAAACGCAATGCTCCGCCAGTGCGCTGAGCGCATAGATGGATCCAGAGACAACCGGGGCGGGGAGTATAGCGGCCGTCGCGGGGCGGCTCTAGAGAGAATTCCGCGGCGGCTCGCCTGTCATTGGCGAATTTGTGCAGCTACAATGAGTGCATGCATCCAGCCCCCTCTCACGAGGACCAGGGCAAGAACAACCGTCCGACATTTCAATTCGCCCATCAGCTTCGGCCGTTCGGGACCAAACGATATCCAAATATCTCTATGGCGCAGACAACGGGGCAATGGAGCGAGTATCTCGACCTGGCGACGCTGACCGACGTTGGTATGCGCCGCTCGGTGAACCAAGACTCGCATGTTGTCGTGCTAGCCAGCGATCCTGAGAGCTGGATCACGCGCGGCCACGTCTTCATTGTGGCCGACGGCATGGGCGCTCATGCGGCCGGCGAATTGGCAAGCAAGCTAGCGGTCGACAATATTCCGCACACCTATTACAAGCTGGCTGAGTTTCCGGCGCCCGCGGCGTTGGAAAAGTCGATTGTCGAAGCCAATGCTCTAATTCATCGCCGTGGCGAGGCCGATTCCGAGTTCCACGGCATGGGCACCACGTGTAGCGCCCTGGCAATTCTGCCACACGGGGCGGTTTGCGCGCACGTTGGCGACAGCCGCATCTATCGGCTCCGCGGGACGAAGCTGGAACAGCTTTCGTTCGACCATTCGCTGGTCTGGGAAATGGCGGCCGCCGGCAAGCTCAAGGACCAAGAGGTTCCCTCGTTCATTCCCAAGAACGTGATCACCCGCTCGCTCGGCCCCAACGCCCAGGTTCAGGTCGATGTCGAAGGACCGTTCCCGATTCAGCCGGGCGATCGGTTTCTGCTATGCAGCGATGGCCTGACCGGGCCGGTCGACGACAAAGAGCTGGGCGCCATTTTGGCGTCGCTATCGCTCGACGATGCGGTGCAAACCTTGGTCGATCTGGCAAATTTGCGCGGCGGCCCCGACAACATCACCGTCGTCGCACTCGAGGTCAAAGACCCGCAGTTCGGCGGGGCTGCGCAGATTCAACCGCAAGAGGCGAAGAAGGTTAAGAAAGGGCCCATCCATCCGGCAGCGATTGGCGTCGTGGGCGTGTGCCTGCTCGCAGGATGCGTGCTAGCGATTCTGCAGCAGTTGCTGGTCGCGGGCATTTGCGCCGGTGTCGCGCTCCTGGCAGGATTATTGGGACACTTCCAGCGTTTCGAAACCGATACGCCACTCCTCGGGCCACAGCCGATCGGCGGTCCGTTCGGCCGTGGTCCGCATCGGGCGTACGACAGCGAGCCTAACGAAGAATTGCTCGCCAAGTTCCACGACATGCTTTCGCGGCTAAACGATGCCGCCCAACGTGAGAATTGGGCGATCGATTGGGAAAAATTTCAACAATTACGGTCTGCGGCCGAGTCGGCGCGCAACGGGCGCGATTTCAAGACAGCCTTGAAGAATTACTGCGAAGCCATTCGCTTCGTCCTCAGCGAACTGCGCCACTCGGGAGAGCGCCGCTAGCAGCGACGACCGAGCAATTGAACTTGAGTCGATGGTCGGTTTCACTGAGAATCGCGTCCGGCAGGCGAACTGTTGTCGGCAGGTAGCCGTAGAACCGACAACTTGCGATCGATTGGGATAGGGAAATCCGCGTCCTGCGGCCCAGGGCGTATGCCAGGGAAAGCACTGCTAGCCAATGAAGGCACTTACTCGCTACGTCACTTGGGAATTACTCAAGGTCTTCTTCCTCGTGCTGACGGCGCTCACGCTGCTCATCATGCTCGCGCTCGTCGTCCAGGAGGCAATGCGGCAGGGCCTGGGGCTCGGTCCTATCGTACGACTTGCACCCTATCTGTTGCCCATGTCATTACAGTTCTCCGTTCCCGGGGCAACGCTCTTGGTCGTGAGTTCGGTCTACGGTCGCATGTCGGTCGCCAACGAGATCGTGGCCGTCAAGTCACTGGGCATTTCGCCGTTGAAAATGGTTGCGCCGGCTCTATGGATCGGCGCACTGCTGAGCGTTGGCTGTGTGTGGCTCAACGACATTGCTGTTTCATGGGGCCGGGCCGGTGTGCGGCACGTGGTCGTCGAGTCGGTCGAGGAAATCATCTATCGTATGCTGCAAACGCAAGGAAGTTATACGTCGGGCGCGATGTCGATGAATGTCCGCTCGGTGCAAGGACGAAGCCTCGTGATGCCGACGTTGACCGTACGTTCCAAGGGCGAACAAGGAACAATCACGATTTCGGCGGCACGGGCGGAATTGGAAGCGGACAAAGATGCCGGGGAACTCACCATTCGGTTCTACGACTCGGTCGTCGACGCAGGCGACGGCCGCCAAATCATCTGGCCCGATGTCTATGAGCACACGGTTAAGTTCGACGACTTCAGCAAACGGGGTAACGAGTCGCTCACTCCCTCGAATCTTCCGCTCGAAGAAATCCCCGCCGACATCGCCGAAACGCAAGACAAGCTCGTGGCCATGCACGAGCAACAGGCCGCTGCCGCCGCCGAGCGTCTGTTGAGCGGCGATTTCGGACCGCTGGCAGGCGACAGTTGGAAAAGCTTTTCCGGCGCCGTGTCGAGCCAGCAGCGCCGGCTCAATCGGCTCCGTACCGAACCACATCGACGCCTGGCGAATGGCCTGACCTGTCTCTGCTTCGCACTGGTCGGCTCGACCATGGCGATCCGGCGCAAGAACGGCGAATTCCTTACCAGCTTTTTCTACTGTTTTCTGCCGGTCTTGATCGTGTACTACCCGCTGCTAGCACTGGCGGTCGATCGCGCGAAGAGTGGGGCGTTTCCGCCTCAGGCGGTTTGGCTCGGTAACATCGCGTTGGTCGTGTGGGGTGTTTGGCTTGCGCGACGTGTGCTGCGATACTGAGAACATCTTGCCCCTAGCTGGCGGCTCGTGGTAGACTTTCCGCCGCGCCCAAGGAAGGGACGCGTCGTTAAACAATTGCGCTCGCGCTGTGCGAACGAACTCGGTACCGTGCGACAAGGAGGTCGCCGTTGCTGTCGAAATGGCCCATCCGCTATAAGCTCGCCTTCTGCGTCACGCTTCTCGTGATCTTGGTGCTGACGTTGTCCGTGAGCAGCATCGCGGGGTTGTCGGCGTATCGCCGTTTGGTCAAAGGCTTGAGCTCGCGTTCCGCCGAGTTGCCGCTGGCCGCAGAATTCGCGCAACACGTGAGCGACTTGCGCGTTACGATTCGCGGCGTGCGTACACGCCTCCAGTTTCCGGCCGTCGATGAAGGTGAGCTCTCGCTGGCCAATCAGCTAGCGCGCGAAGAGTTTTTACACAAGCTCGAAGATGTCGACGACTCGCTGGGGCGCTACCGTCATCAGCTCGATGGCGGCGTCGACCCGGAGCTAGCCAACACGCGCATTGCCGGCAACGAGGCCGAGCGCGCCACGCTTGTCAAGATCGAGCAAGCTCTGGAGCGCATTCGCGAAGCGAATCTGCAACAAGCCTGGATGTTCGACGAAGAGGGCATCGAAAACATTAACGCCGAGGTCGAAACACTCAACGTCCTAGCGACCGAATTGCCGAGCCATTTGCAGGATCGCATGAGCAAACTCGCCAGCAGCGTGCGAGTCCAATACCATACGGCCGTTACTGTCGCCAGTATCAGTGCGGCGGCGTCTACGGTCACGCTACTCGTGCTTTTCTGGTTGTTCTACTTGTGGATCTTCCGGCCGTTGCGCATTCTCATTCGCGGCTCGCGCATGGTCGCGGCCGGGCGTTTCCGCCACCGAATCAAGCTAGACTCACACGATGAAATGGCCGAACTGGCAGCAGCGATGAACGCCATGACGGACCGTTTTTGCAAGATTCGCGACGACCTCGATAGCCAGGTCCGCGAACGCACGAAGCAGGTCGTCCGCAGCGAGCAATTGGCAAGTGTTGGTTATTTGGCCGCCGGCGTGGCCCACGAAATCAACAATCCGCTCGCCTCGATCGCCATTTGTGCTGAGTCGCTGCAGATCCGCGTTGGTGAAATGCTCACGGCCGATAACGAGCAGCATCAAGTGATCGCCAACTATCTGAAAATGATTCAATCTGAAGCGTTCCGCTGCAAGGAAATCACCGAACAGTTGCTCGACTTCGCCCGCACCGGCGAGGCCCGCCGCGACCGAACGGAGCTGCGCGAGTTGGTGCAGGGTGTAATCGAAATGGTCGGCCACATGGGACGTTACCAAGGAAAGAACCTCGAACTCGTCACCGATGAACTCGTGTGTTGCCAGATCAACCCCCGCGAAATCAAGCAGGTCGTCCTCAACCTGATTACCAACGGCCTGGACAGCCTGGATCCAAATGGCACCGTATCAATCGAGATCGTCAAACGTGAAAACCGGGCGGAGATGATATTCACCGACAACGGATGCGGCATGAGCGCCGAGATTCGCGAGCACGTGTTCGAACCGTTCTTCACTCGGCGTCGCAACGGCGACGGAACCGGATTGGGCTTGGCCATCTCACACAATATTATCGCCGATCATCAGGGAACGATGGTCGCCTACAGCGAAGGTGTGGGCAAAGGGTCGCAATTCAAAGTCACCCTGCCGCTAGCCCGCGGGCAAAGCAGCATTGGCAGTTCGAGGAAGCCCACGCCTGCTTCGCGGCCGGCACACGCAGCCTAAAGAATTCACGACAACACAGCGAAAGTTCACCACAGCCATCGGCTCGGACGAGCTCCAGGCAGCTCGAAACCGAAAGGAGATCGATCATTAGCAATAAGCCGAAACAAGGACTGAAGATACTTTTTGCCGACGACGAACGTTCGCTACAGGAACTGATGCGCAACGAACTGCCGCGTCTTGGGCACCAAGTTACAGTCTGCCCCGACGGCGATGTTGCTGCCGCCGCCCTCGAGCGCAACAGCTACGACTGCGTGCTGGTCGACCTCGACATGCCCGGGCTCAACGGCATCGAAGTCGTCGCGCGCGCTAAGGAGCTCTCCCCCGACGTCGAAGCAGTGATCATGACTGGCAAGTCGTCGCTCGACACGGCGATTGCCGCGCTGCGGCACGGCGCATTCGACTACCTGACTAAACCTTGCTCGCTGGTCGTTCTCGAAGCCTTGCTCGAGCGTATCGCCAAGAAACGCGAGTTGACGAATAAATACTTGGCTATGAAGCGGCGAGCCGAACGGCTCGAAGGCTCGACACGCCTGGTGGGCGACAGCTTGCAGATGCGTAAGGTTCGCAAGCTAATTGAAAAAGTAGCACCCACAAATTCCACCGTCTTGATTCTTGGCGAAACCGGCACCGGCAAGGAGCTTGTGGCGCGCAGCGTTCATGAGCAAAGCCTGCGGGCCGACATGCCGTTCGTACCGGTCAATGCCGGCGCCCTGCCCGAAACACTGATCGAAAGCGAACTATTCGGCCATCGAAAAGGCGCGTTCACCGGAGCCGACGAGCATCGCGTAGGGCTCTTTGAAGTCGCGAACGGCGGCACGATCTTTCTCGACGAAATCGGTGAGTTGCCTCTCTCGCTACAAGCCAAGCTGCTGCGTGTGCTCGAAAGTGGTGAGATTCGCCGCGTCGGCGAGAACGAGCCGTTTACGATCGATGTGCGCGTTGTCTGCGCCACCAATCGCCGGCTCGATGAGATGGTCGACGACGACACGTTCCGCGAAGACTTGATGTATCGAATCAACACATTCGAAATTGAAGTGCCGCCGCTCCGCAACCGCCTCGACGACGTCCCACAACTGGCGGAATACCTGCTGACGAAACTACGCAAGGGCGTGCGTCCTGGTGATGACCTAATGACGGCCGAAGTCGTCGAGGCGCTCGGAAAGTACGATTGGCCCGGCAACGTGCGCGAGTTGGCGAATGTCGTGGAGCATGCCACAATCCTTTGCGACCAAGGCCCCATCGAACTGGAACACTTGCCGAGCCGCTTTGCTTCGCCACGCCCTCGCTCGCGAAAGAAGAGCCTGACGCCGATGTCGTTACGCGATCTCGAAATGCAGGCGATCGAAGAAGCGCTTCAGCGCCACGATGGCAACAAGCCGAAGGTTGCCGAAGAACTCGGGATCAGTCTCAAGACTCTCTACAATCGGCTGAACCAGACGAACACGCTCAAGGAATCGGCCTGAGCACTGAGTTTCGTCCTGGCCAAGCCTTGCGCCGATAGTTTTACAGCGTGCTGACGACGAGCAAGTTAGTCGACTTGGCGCACAACGCCAACGACCACGCCTTGCACGCGCG
This sequence comes from Planctomycetales bacterium, assembly GCA_020427265.1. GTDB lineage: Bacteria > Planctomycetota > Planctomycetia > Pirellulales > JAGQOS01 > JAGQOS01. The sequence goes on along the minus strand of JAGQOS010000037.1, from coordinate 10,793 downwards.
CGTCGCGCGAGTAAATCGGTTCCATGCCCGAATTTGCAGGCTGCAGCCGAATCCGATTGCGCTCAGGGAACCAGTACTTGAGCGTCGCCTCGCCTTCCTCGGTTTGAGCAACGACCATCTGGCCGGGGTGCGCCGTGCGTTGTTTGCGAATGATTACATAATCGCCATCGGCGATCTGGGCGTCGATCATCGATTCGCCTTTGACTTTCAAGGCAAATAGACTCTTCTTGCTTTTGTTAAACAACGCGTCGAAATCGAGGCGCTCTGTCTGCTCGATCGCCTCGTGCATGACACCGGCGGCAATCTGACCTACGAGCGGCAAGCCCGGTTCCTCTCGACACTCTTCGGTCAATTGTATGGCGCGCGACATATTCGCCTCGCGCGTAATGAGGCCCTTCTTCTCGAGCGCCTTCAAATGGCACATTACCCCGTTGGGAGATCGGATCTCGAAGTGGTCCCCGATTTCCCTCACCGTGGGACCATAGCCGCGATTCTCGATTTTGTCGCGAATGAAATCAAAAATTTCACGCTGACGTGGAGTTAGTTGGTCGAGCGGCGACATGGAAAGCTTCCTTTCACAGGGGTTACGGCAAACGCCCCGCCAACCCGCAACCAAAATCTAAAAGCGCGTTGTGAGACGAGGAAATCCTTCTGGCGGCGCCAAGTAGCGTGCCGCCCGCATTGATGTCCACATGGACAGTATAATATACGGCTGTACACAGTCAAGAGCATTTGTACACTGGTTCTCTGCCGAGAGTGAATTCCGTAGGAAATGGCGAATTCTTGCGAAAATTCGGGTAAAACACGACAATCTAGATTGGAAATCTTAGGAAAATCGAGCACGTGCCGTACCTCGCGTGCGGTGCGGCAAACAAGAGGCAAATTCGTGCAGAGACATCGGATATTTATGCGAGCGATGGGCCTGCTCGTCGCCATCCTGCCCTCCGATGGCGTAAGTAATGCAGCCGATCCCATTTCGTCGACCGCGACGCCGGTTGATCTGCAGGTCTTGCAATCGCGTCTCCAGTCGGCAACGGCAATGGTCCTGCCGACCGTCGTTCAATTGCGCGTGGGCGAGTCGCAGGGAAGCGGCGTCGTGGTTAGCGCCAGCGGCTTGGTGCTCACGGCAGCACATGTTGTCAAAGCGCCAGGCCAAGAGGCAAAGATCTCGCTAGCAGACGGAACCGAATTACTGGGCCAGACACTCGGGCTCGATGAGCAGGCCGATACGGGCATGATTCAGATTAACGATGCCCGTGAGTTCGCCTTCGCGCCGCTCGGCGATTCAACCTCGCTCGAACGCGGCCAATGGTGCTTAGCCATCGGCTTCCCACAAGGACAAACCTCGGACGGTCGGGCAACCGTTCGGCTGGGGCGCGTGCTCTTTACCAGCCGCACAATTATCGGCACCGACTGCACACTGATCGGCGGCGATTCCGGTGGTCCGTTAATCAACCTCAATGGCGAGGTCATCGGAATTCACAGCCGCATCGGAGCGCGGCTGACGACGAATCTACACGTTCCCTCACGAGTGTTTCAGAACGAATGGCGTCGACTCGAAGCCGGCGAAGTCGTGGGACCTCGACGAAACACATCCAATTCCGATGAGAAAGCAGAGCATCCTTTGATCGGAGTTACCGGCATGCCGGACCGTGTGCCCTGCACGATCGCCAGTGTGCTACCAAATTCACCTGCCGCGCGCGCCGGCCTGCAAGCGGGCGATGTGGTGCAAAAGGTCGACGGCTCGAGGGTCGCCGATTTTCGGCGTCTGGCCTGGATGCTGCACGAAATGCAGCCTGGTCAGCGCGTTATGATTGAATTGCTACGCGACGGAAAGCAGCATACGATTGCCCTGAAGCTCGGCGCAACCATGAATCGGCTCCCCGGCGGCGCTCCACCGAAACGGGGCGACAAGCCGCCACCTTCTGAGCCGGCCCATTAACCCAATTGCTTGCGAAAACGGGCGACGCTGATGCCCAGAATTGCGAAGCAGCAGATCAGTAACCCGGCGACATACGGTATCAAGTGCACAAACTCCGCCCCGCGTAGCACGATGCCGCGCAGAATTTCGAGAAAGTAAGTGACCGGTATCGCAAACGTGACCAAATAGATCGGCAAGGGCATTTCGCTCCGAGGAAAAACGAACCCCGAGAGCAAGATCGACGGCAACATGATGATAAAGGCGAATTGCAGCGCTTCGGTCTGTGTTTGTGCCAGGGTCGACACCAGCAAGCCAAGCCCCAACGAGCAGACCAGAAATATCAGTGAGAGCGACAGCAACAGCGGAATGCTGCCGCGAATCGGGACTTGAAACAAAAACACCATGACAGCCAATACAATCAAGGTTTCCACCATACCCACGATAGCATACGGCACGAGTTTGCCGAGCATCAGGCCTAGACGTCCGACCGGAGTGACAAAGAGTTGTTCAAGTGTGCCGTTCTCGCGTTCACGGACGATTGCGAAGGCCGTAAGAAAAAGGGTGACCAACTGCAAGATGATGCCCACCAGGCCGGGCACGAAGAAGTGCGAACTTTCGAGCGCCGGATTGTAAAGCAATCTCGGTCGAACTTCGAGCGGCAGCGCCAGATGTCCTGTCGAGTCGCGGGCCGGTCCCTCAGCAATCGCTTCGCCCTTGCGGCGCGCCATTTCAATCGCCAGCCGTGTACCGAGCATCTGCGAACTGCGTTGAGCCGTGCTCGCCACTTGCGAATCGCTGCCGTCGATCAGAACTTGCACGGCCACCTGCTGCCCGCGTAAGAGTCGTTCCGAGTAGTCGGGCGGGATCCGCAAGCCAACCTTCGCCTCGCCCGACGCCAGTGCAGCGCGAAACGAGGCTTCATCGTGCACGCGCTGAGCGATATCGAAAATGCGAGTATTGACAAAAGCCTCTGTCAGAAAGCGGGCGTCTTCACGACCGTCGAGATCGTAAACAACCGTGGGAATGTGCTCGACCTGCATGTCGATCGCGTAGCCGAAGATTAGTATCTGCAAGACCGGCACAACGAACATAAAGAAGATTGTGGATCGTTGACGGCGAATGTGCGCAAATTCCTTGATCAGAATCGCCGCAAAGCCTCCATCGCGAGAGCGGCGCTGCGTGCTCCGCTCCGGAACAACGGCGTCTGCCGCCGGAAAAACTTCCCGTTCTCGGGGAGTGTCCCGCGCAATGTCGAACGCTTTCAAATCCTCGGGGGCTGTCTGAGCGGCGGCTGTTAGCGTAACGAAGACATCCTCGAGACTGGGCGCAATCTCCCGACAAGAATCCTCGCTTGCAAGTCCTAGCGCCGTCGCCAACTCGGCTGTCGACAACGATTCGTCGACCAGTGCATGAATGGTTTGGCCGAAGAGCGTTGCATCGCGCACGCCGGTCATTGCCCGCAACCGTTGCAGGTCCTCCGTCGCGTCGCCTGTCGCAACTTCCAACCGTTTGGCGCCATCCGGTGTAACGGCCGGCAATTCCTTGAGTGTTTGCGGTCTCCCCACCGTAAGCAGTTGCGACTGGTATAGATAGCCGACATGGCTGCAGCGTTCAGCCTCATCCATGTAGTGTGTGGTTACCAGCAACGTGACTCCGCTGGCGGCCAGTTCGAAGAGCAAGTCCCACAACTGCCTCCGCGCGACTGGATCGATACCGGCCGTGGGCTCGTCGAGAAACAGCAACTCGGGTTCGTGTATCAACGAACAGGCAAGCGCCAGTCGTTGCTTCCAGCCACCTGAAAGCGTTGCGGCAAGTTGATCCACGCGATCGGTCAACTGCGTTAATTCCAGCAGAAAGGCGATGCGCTGCCGCAATCGGTCGCCGCGAATGCCGTAAATTCGGCCGTAGAAGTCGAGATTCTCAGCCACCGTCAAATCGCCGTAAAGACTGAAGCTTTGCGACATGTATCCAATGCGCTGCTTGACGGCTTCCGGTTCGCGCGTGACATCGTGGCCAAGCACGATCGCCGTCCCATCGCTGGGCGCAAGAACTCCGCACAGCATACGGATGATCGTCGACTTGCCGCTGCCGTTGGGGCCGAGCAGCCCGAATATCGCGCCTCGCTCAATATCGAAGCTCACATTGCGCACCGCGACCAGCGCCCCGAAAGAGCGGTAGAGATCGCGGATTTGCACCACGGGCGCAGCCATGAAACGCTTCGCTTCCTGTGAATTCACTATTCGTTGACAACTTCTTGCGCCGAGTCGAGATGGACATCGGCCGCCATGCCAGGTCGCAGTCGCTCGGCTCCTTCGGCGAGCGTAACCTTGATGCGAAAGACCTGCTTCGAACGTTCTTCGGGCGTCTGCACGTTGCTCGGCGTGAACTCGGCCTGGCGCGAAATGAAGGCGACCGTGCCGCGAAACGATTCGCCAGGAAAACTATCGACAGTCAATTCGACCGTTGCACCCACCGAAAGATGCAACCGATTTTCCGGCACATAGGCCCGCACCCATAACCGCTCACGATCCATAAGCGATAGAACTGGAGCGCCGGCCGCCACCAGGTCGCCCGGCTGCAAGTCAACCGCTTCGACGGTGCCTCGATTGGGGGCCACAACGCGCAACTCTTCCATTTGCTTACGTACGACCTCGACAGCCGCTTTGGCCGCGTCGCGTGCCGCCCGGGCAGCGTCGACTTCTTCCTCGCGGAATCCATCGCGTGTTAGAGCGAGCTGTTGCTTCGCCTGTTCTAGCGCTGCTTCAGCGGCGCGAATCTCTTCTGGGCGTGAGCCTGCCTGCAGTTCGGCAAGCTCTTGTTCGCGTACAACTACCATGGCTGCAGCTCGTGTATTTTGCTCGGTAGCTCGGTCCATTTCTTCCTGTGTCGCCGCGCCACGTTCGAATACTTCCTGAGCGCGCCTGAAATTCTGTTCGGCCAGCCGGGCTTCACTACGAGCGGCGTCGAGGCGGGCTTCGGCGGCGCCAATTGTTTGCTCGCGCGGACCTGCACGAAGCAATTCGAGTTGGGCATCGAGTTGGAGTGCGTACGCTTCGCCTTGCAGAATCTCTTCCCGGCGAAAGCCGGCTTCAAGGCGAGCCAACTCGGCCTCGGCCGCCTGAGCGCGGGCTTGGGCCTCGGCCAGGCGTTCCGCCAGATCAAAGGGTTCCAGCTCCACGAGCAAATCTTCCGGTTCGACTTGCTGCCCCTCCACCACGTAGACCTCCTTCACTCGGCCCCCGACGCGTGAGCCGACCCGAATCTCATCCGCCTCCACAAAGCCGGAAACGATTGACGGTTCAACCCGGCTCTGCTGATATACCAAGGCTGCAAGTAACACTGCCGCCAGCAGCGCCAGTACGATTAAACGCGTGGCCATGACAGCTCCTATCGCTTACGCCGCGGTGCAGGGTGATGCTCGTGCGGCACGAGCAACGGGAAATCGAGCCCGTCGCCGTTCGCCTGGAAGCCACCGCCGTCGACGTCGACAAAGATCGGGTTCGCCACGGCGGCCGGCATCGTTGCGCCCGCCGATGCGCCCATGACCGGGCCGAGCTTCAAACCTTCGCCGGCCACGGCCACGACCACGTGCGTATCGCCGTGCAGATGGAGCGGAATTTCCTGATCGAACTTGACCGTGGCGGTCGCAAAGCGATCGGCCGCCGTCTTGCGCGTGAAGTTTAGCTTCGGGTCGGGCCGGCCGTTCAGAAAGACCTGCACGCGATTGATGTCGATCCAGTTGGGGCACTGCACGCGCACATGTAGCGTCGCATCGCCGGAACTGGCGGCCACGTCGTCGCCCGGTCCGCCGCGCGCCGCTCCCGACGCCAGCTCCACTTCCAAGAACGGTCCGTTCGTCATCGTGAGATTTCCGCGCCGCGAGGCATGGACGACGTCGAGCGGTTCTACTTCGGCCGGATCGTCGGTCGGGCTCTTGATGTAATTGCGCAGCCAACCCGAGCCGTGGTGGTTGTAATGCGCGTCGGTATTCACGACGCCCGGAATGCGGTAGCCGAGATTGAGCATTTGCAGCCATTGGTAAATCGTGTTGCCGCGATCTCGACCGCCGGTTGGCAGCGGCGCGGGCTTTTCGAAGATGCGTCCGTGCGGATGGATTTCGATGACGTCCATCCAGCCGAACATCGTCTCGAAGCCGCCGTCGGCCTTACCATCGGCGTTGCGGTCGCCAATCATCTGCGCAATGTAGGGATGGTTCACCTGAACCAGCTTGTCGCTCGCTTCGTCCCACAGGGCGAGCCGTTCGATCTGCACGACCGGATCGGCATGCGTGGTCGGGCCGCCGCCGTCCTGATGATGCACATGCCGATGCAGCGGAAATGTATTCTGATGGTTGATCGGCAACGGGCTGCCGGTCAGTTCCATGCCGGGGCAGGTCGCCATCCGCGCGACCGCGCCAAGCTTTTCGAGATGCTGGCTGTAGCTCGAAATGCGGTTGTGCTCCGTACACGGCGCGAATTCGATGTGCTCGGCCAGCAGGTTGAGCACGCGCCCCATCTGGCTCGAAGTGTTATCGCCCGACGGGCTCGAATGGCTATGGAAATCGGCGCTGATCCAGCCGCTCGTATCGACGGCGTGGGCGAGCTTTACTTCGAGCGGCGTGATCTCGCCCTGGTGGATTTCGATCTCTTCGATCGACGCATCGTATTCGCTGCCGTGGCTTACGATCACTTCGTACTTGCCCGGCAGCAGTTCCTGGCGAAACGCGCCGTCGTGCGCATAGTAAAGATCGCGCACGGCATGTTCGGCCGTATCGGGGCCGAAGTCGGGCGTCGGCGTGTCGCCCAGGCCGCGGAAGGCGACCTTGCAGGGAATCGATTGCCCGTCGGCGTCGGTTATTTTGGCCGCCACGTAACCGGCCGCTTCCATGTTGGCCGTCATCGTATGATCGCCGAGCTTGAGAATCGGCGCTTCGGCCGCCGGGCGGCCCTGCGCGGTGATATGGAGCGTCGCGCCGCCTTCGTCGAGCTGGAAGGCGAGCCGGCCTTCGTCGTCGGTGCGGCCCGAGCCGAGCGACTGGCCGTCGCGCTCGACGCTGACTCGCGCGCCGGCGACCGGGCCGGCCGGATCGACGACCTTCAGGTCAATCTTCCGCAGTGGCCCCTCGGCGAGCGCCGCGCGTAGATCCAAGCGCTGCGCCCCGACGATCAGCAACCGGCTATGCGTAACGCGTCCACCCGGTGCGATTTCGACCTTCGGATTCCCCTCGGCCCGGTAATCGATCACCGGACGCTTGCTCTTCATGCCGCCCTGGCTCGGCACGGCCTCGATGCCATCGCCCACAACACCGTAAGCCTGCCGCCAATAATTTTCATCGGCCCAGAAAAGGCCCAGGTCTTTGTCGAAGCCCATGTCGAAGTCGCGATCGGCCCGCATCGAATCGCTGCGGAGGCCGGTAATCGATTTGTCGTGCGGATTCTCGAACGTCGTCGTGACGTGCACGAAGGGCCTGCCGTCTTCGAGCCGGTAAACGAGCGTCGCCAAAGGCTTACCTGGAGCGGCGGCAGCGACGAGTCGAAGCTCGATCGTCTTGCCGGTGAGCCTTGTTGATTGTTCGTTGAGCGCGCTCCAGTCGCCGTCGTTGGCGCGGGCCTCGGGCGCGCCGTAGGCGAAGTTGGCACCATCGGGATAGAACGCGCTGAGCTGATCGCTCTGCCGGTCGCGGCGCGTCATGTCGATGATCGCGCCACCGACATTTTTCACGGTCATGTTCGCGTTTCTCGTCGGCACAGGCCGAGCGACGACGAGCGAGATCACGTCGTTACGCAACAGAAAGTCGCCGTAGATCGCGTCGGCCTCTTTCCCTTGCGGGGCGTATTCATCCCAATTCGCTTCGGTCAATCGAACCAACTCCGCGCCGAAACCGAGCGGGCAAAGTGCGATCAAAATGGCGACTGTCGCGAATAAACGTACGATCATGGGATGCTCCCTCAGGATTGTAGAAATGGATCGCTGCGCGAACGGGCATCCGCCGGCTGCCGTCGGCGGCTATTTAACAACTGAAATCTGACTTCTGAGAACTGATCACTAAAAACTGACTACTGCTTCCCCGCATCGCAGCACGCGATACGGCTGTTCCAGGCGTTCGCATTCGGCTACGAACTCATCCGGCGACTCGGTATTGAACTCGAACATATCATAATGACACGGCACGACGAGCCCGGCGCCGATTTCCTTCGCCAGCTGCGCCGCTTCGTGTCCCCAAAGATTGCCCGAGACGCGGCGTTCGGGCAAGCGGCCGTTGATCGGCAACAGGGCCACGTCGACCGCAAACGGCCGCAGCCGCTCGGCCATGCCGTCGTAGCGCACCGTATCGCCGCTATGATAAATCGCCTGGCCGCCGCAGCGGACGACGTAGCCGAGGTAATGGCAACGCCCCGCCTCGTCGCGATCGATTTGTTCGTGCGCGGCCGGTACAGCGTGAATCTCGACGTCGCCGAGCGTGCAACGCTCACCGGCGTCGAGCCCGAGCGGCCAGGCGGGTTCGCATTGCAGCCGGTCGGCGACGAACGCCCGGTTCGCCTCGGGAATGATCATCTGCAAGTTCGGGTTCGCGGCGCGCAACGGCAGCAGCGTTTCGGCGTCGAGATGGTCGGTATGGTTATGGCTCGAAGAGACCCAATCGAGAAAATCGAGCCGCGCCGGGTCGATCGCCCGTTCGGTCATTCGCACGTGCGGCTTGTCAGTCGTCGCGTATTTTTTCGTCAGCGAATCGGAAAGATACGGGTCGAGAAGGAACGCGCCGCCGGCATGCTTTACGAGAAAACCGCTCTGGCCCAGCCACCAAAGCGCGAATCCGCGGCCCGGGTCGGTCGCGCAGATTTCAGCGAGCAGCGTGTCGTCCTTCTTGAGCGGCTCGATCATGCGCCGGTTTCCTCGCGTACTTGCCGCACACCGGCGACCATGTTCGCCAATTTCCGCCGCGCGGCCCAGCGGGCCGTTTGGCTCAGGCCGCAATCGGGTGCAAAGGATAGTCGCTCGGCCGGCGCGAATTCGAGGCAGCGCCGCACGCGCTGCTGCACGTCGTCGACCGTTTCGATGTAGTAGCTCTTCACGTCGATGATGCCGACGGCCACGTCGAACTTCTCGGCGATCGGGCCAATCATCTCGATCTCGGCGAACTCGCGGCTGGCCATTTCGAGATGCAACTCGTCGACGTCGATTCCCAGGAACGCGGGAAACATGGGGGCGTAGCGCCGCAGGCCGACCGCATGGCCTTTGAAATTTCCGAAGCACAAATGCGTGGAAAGCCGGCAGCGGCCGCGGATCGGCGCGACGGTGCGATTGAAGATCTCGACGAACCGCGCCGGATCTTCGCGATGAGCGTAGCAGCTCATCGATGGCTCATCGAGCGTTAGCTCCGTGCAGCCGGCTTCGATCAACGCTTCCAACTCGCGCTGAATGATCGGCAGCAGCGCCTCGGTGATCGCGTAGCGATCGGGGTAGCGCTCGTTGGGAAGCAACCGGCCGGCGAGCGTATACGGCCCGGGGAGCGACGCTTTGAGTGTCGGCCCGCTGGGAGCGAGGCGCCGCAGCCGTTCGAATTCTTCGACGGCGCCCAGGCCGCGCGGCGCGGCGATCTCGCCGGTGATTTGGTGTTTGCCGCGCTGGTCGTGCGCCGGCGGCCCGAAGAACCGCGGAGAGCGAGATTCGAGCTCAATCCCTTCCAGGTAGCCATAGAACGAAAGATTGAAATCGAACCGCGACTGTTCGCCGTCGGTAATCACGTCGAGTCCGGCGTCCGTTTGATCGGCGATCGCCACGCGCACGGCGTCGTCCTGCATCTCGGCGATCTCATCGGCGCCAAACCGATCGAGATGCTTCGACGCGAATTCGAGCCAACCGGGAAACGGATAACTGCCAATGACGGTCGTACGCAAAGGGATGGGTTGCATGCCTTAGGTTCCTAAATTCTCATACAGTTTCGCCATTCGGCGGGCGTGTTCGTCGTAGGCGGATTCGAACAGATCCTTCGCTTTTTGCGCGCCGGCGACGGCCGAGGCCGTGAGCACTTTCGGCGGTTGACCGGCCGCGGCGAGCCGCGCCGCGACTTCCGCTTTGATCGAATTGACCAGCAGGCACCCGCCGACGGTCGAGCCGGGCGAGACCGGTTCGTCGAGACCCGGCACGCGCACCAATGCGTCGCCGATCGGCGCGCCGGCGTCGAGCACCAAATCGGCGCAGTCGGTCAGCTTCAAGCCTTCCGGGTGATTGCTCGTGGAAGCTTCGCTGTGCGCGCGGCTCACGATGGCGACGACCGGAATCTTGCGCGATTGAAAAATCTGCGCCATTTCTACCGGCACCGTATTGCAGCCGCTCGACGAAACGACCAACGCCGAGTCTTGCTCGCTGAGATCAAAGTTGCGCAAAATCCGCTCGGCCAGCCCGCTGCGCGTTTCGAGGAACATCGCCTGCCGCTGCCCGTTCGCCCCGGCGACCAGGTTATGAAACGTGAGCGACAGTTCGACGATCGGATTAAACCCGGGAAACGACCCGTAGCGCGGCCACATTTCCTCAACGAGAATGCGGCTATGCCCGGCGCCGAACAAATGAACGATGCGGCCAGCGAGAATCGAAGCGGCGAACCAATCGGCCGCCTGCTCGATCGCTGCGGCCTGCGCGCGAACCCGCTCCGCAATTTCCCGGCAGCTGTGCAAGTAATCGTCGGTCGGTTGGCCCATTGCTACGTCGCCTGGTGATTGCGTCTGGTGACAAAACCACCATGCTACCGCATGCGGCGGGTGGAAACAATTCGCGGCGCTGCCTATGGCAATTCTCGTTGAGCGGTCGAATGGGTAAACCGCCAAGGACGCCAAGAGCGCCAAGAAATCTTTTGTGGAACTCCATATTGGCG
>JAGQOS010000379.1 GCA_020427265.1 Planctomycetales bacterium | reverse complement strand
CCTAATGGTTCGCGGTTTGCGTTTCATAGGAAGCAGCCAGGGCCGCTCGGTGAGCTTTTCTGCCAGATTCGCTTGTTGATCGGGGCAACCGAGGGCTCTGAAGCAACGGATTTGTTTTCGATGCCGGCGACGGCGATCACTACTCGCTCAGGGATAAAGCCCTGAGCGGACAACGCAGAAGACTGCAAGGAGTTTCGAAAGATGTTGGTATTAAGTCGCAAAGCGGGCGAAAAGATCATGATTGGCAACGACATCGAAGTGCAGATCCAGCGTGTTGCTGGTGGACGCGTGACACTTGCAATCGAGGCACCGCGCGACGTGCGCATCCTACGTGGTGAGTTGACACCTTTCGAACAGCAGGCCCCGCAGGCCGTGGCCTCTACACCTCGGCCAGCGTTTGTGCGAACCTTCGATCCCTTGCGCGATACTCCCATGGTCTCGTAATTCGCAGCATGGGCGGTTGAACCGACCTATATAGACAACGCCGCACAAACTTCGTCGAGAGTTTCGGCAAGCAGTGCAATCGTTGGTTCGTCTTCCAGCAATATTGGGTGATGCAATAATATGGTTTCCTGGGCGGCTAACTCGGCTCGGGGCAATTCGGTCGGTTTGCGACAGCGCCGCGAGCTTCGGTTCAAAAAGCCGCGGAAGCCGGGGCCCACTTCAATGCCTTCCGCCCGGAGGGCGGCGATCAGCGTTTCACGATCGACGCTCGACAGCTTCGCAGTCGGCCTCAGGACAAACTTGTAATAAGCCGGTTCGCCACGCGCGCGACCGTCGAGCGTACTCATCCAGTCCTCTTTCTTGAACAGCGTTGCCAGCCGTTGTGCCGCTTTCGCTCGGCGTCGATTTCGCTCGTCCAGCTGCTCCACTTGGGGCAGGAGCACGGCCGCCTGCAATTCGCTCATGGCATAGGCGTCGTTTCCCTGTTCGGAATAGATGCGGATCCGCTGCATGACTTCGGCGTGTGCCGAGTGGATTGCGCCGCCGCGTCCTGCGGAAAGCAGCTTGCTGCCGCCGAAGCTCAAGACTCCCACATCGCCCCAACAACCCGCACGGCGGCCGGCGACCATCGCCCCAGGCGCCTGACAGGCGTCTTCCACGACCGCGATGCCGTGCTCGTCGGCGAATCCACGGATTGCCGGCATGTCTGCCAACCCGCCATGCAGATGCGAAACGACGATTGCTCGCGTCTTTTCCGAAACAACTTCGGCTAGCAGCGACGCGTCGAGGCTGTAGCTTGAAGGCTCGATGTCGATTAGCACCGGTGTGGCGCCTACGGTTGTGATCGCCCGAAAGTTTCCAGCGAAGTCGTACGCAGCGACGACCACTTCGTCGCCGGAACCGACCAGCAGGCCACGCAATGCTAGCTCGACGGCTACCGTACCCGTGGCGCAGAGCCGGAACTCTCGGTTTTCATGCAGTGCGGCCAGCGACCTTACGAGATGTTCGTCGTGCCGGCCTCGATACTGAGCCCAACTTCCGTCGTCGAGGGCGGCTTGCAACGCGCGACGAATCGCGTCGTCTTGGAGAGGCCACGGGGGGGGGCCGTGGGGGAATACGGGCACGCCACCCTGGAATGCGATTTGCGATCGTTTGGATGCCAAGAGCCTGTCCCGTAGCGCGCGGTTGTCGGTCGAAGAGGTCGAAGTCGAGTTCCATCTCAGTTTAGAGGGGCGCGGGGCAAAAAGCATCCCGCTCGTGGCCGAAAAGCGCCATTGACTCGAACTGTCCATCGCGACTACTTTTCCGCCCTTAATTTCAGGAAATTGGGCCCCGAGTCGACCTGCCGTGCCAGCACGAGGACGGAACGCGATCATCGATTCAACCGACACCCAGATGCGTTTGGCTGCGCGTTGCCGCGTTGCCCAAACGACCAGGACGTTGCTTGTTGCCCTATTGGGCACCGTGGCCCTCTGCCAGTTTGGATGTGCGACATCGCGCTGGGTGAATGTCCGAGAACAGCCCAACAATCCGCTCACGGCGCGCCTGAATTTACTGTCGCGGGGCGGACCGAAGCCGACGGAGCGAACCGAACAATTGTTGCGGCGCTACGATCTGGTCGACGACCTCAAGGGAAACCCGCGCGAGATGATGACGAAACTGCATCAAATTACACTGCAGGAACCGTCGCTCGAAAACATGTACGCCATGGCCGAACTCGCCTATCTCGGCGCTAAGAAAACCGAATCTCGCGACCAGACTGCGGCGCTCGATCTCTATGGCGCGGCGGTCATGCACGCCTATTTCTACCTCTTCGATCCGCGGTTCGACACGGTTCGAAACCCTTACGACCCTCAGTACCGCGGCGCGTCGGAAATTTACAACACGGCGCTCGAAGGAGCACTGCGGATTGTGCAAAAGTCCGACGCCTTGCGGCCAGGATGCACGCATACGATTCGCATGGCCGGGTTGGAAATGGACGTGACCGTGGTCGTGCGAAGCCCGGGTTGGCGCGACGAAGACTTCGATTCGTTCGAATTCGTGTCCGACTACGAAACCAAGGGGCTCTCGAACCACTACGTCGACCATGGTTTGGGAGTGCCACTGATTGCGCTGCGCGGCAAGCGTAATCAAGACGAATCGGCGGAAGAGTTTTATCCGCCGGGGCTGAGTTTTCCTGTATCCGCGTTCTTGCGCATGGTTGGACAACAACCGTCGGCTGTGGCGGGAGCGCCTGGACGCCTGAAAGCGACACTGGAGCTATACGACCCTCTGGTTGTCTCCGACATTCAGGTCGCCGATCGCATGGTTCCGCTCGAAACCGACTTGACCACGCCACTCGCCTATTTTCTGGGACAGCCGCAATTCAACGACAGCGACCTATCAACACTTGGGCTGTTGCGTCCCGACCGCGCTGCGGGGCTACGTGGCCTATACATGCTCGAGCCATTTCAGGCCGACAAAGTCCCTGTCGTCATGGTTCACGGCCTGTGGTCGAGCCCCGTGACTTGGATGCAGATGTACAACGACTTGCGCGCGGATCCTGAAGTTCGCCGCAACTATCAGTTCTGGTTTTACATGTATCCGACAGGGCAGCCGTTTTGGCTCAGCGCGCGCCAGATGCGGCAAGACATGGCGCTGGCGCGAGCCAAGTTAGACCCGTACCAGCATCACCCTGCACTGGGCCAATCGGTGCTCATTGGACATAGCATGGGTGGACTCATTTCGCGGATGCAATCGGTTGATCCGGGCGACGCATTCTGGAGGATCGTGTCCGACGAACCAATTTCCGCCGTCAAAGCGGAGCCGGAAACGTATCAGGTGTTGCAAGCAACGTTCTTTCCCAAGCCCGACATGGCCGTGCGTCGCGTGATCACGATCGGAACGCCGCATGGCGGTAGCCATTTTGCCAACAATGTAACGCGATGGTTCGGCAACAAACTAATCTCGTTGCCGCGGAAGTTCCTGTCGCGCCGGCAACAGTTGTTACGCGACAATCCCGGTGTGTTTCACGAACAAGCTATTTTCGCCGCCAACACGAGTATCGACTCGCTCTCGCCGGAGTCTCCGCTTTTGCCGGTGCTGCGAACGCAGCCTCCGGCGCCATGGATCCATCATCACAACATCGTGGGGCGTGTACCCACGGACGGATTCCTAGGGTGGGTCTCGAACGAAGGCGACGGAGTGGTATCGCTCGCTTCAGCGAATCTCGAAGTCGCGGAATCTCAAATCGCCGTGCCGGCGGACCATTCAACCGTCCACCAGCACCCGCGGGCCATCTTGGAGGTGCGCCGCATATTGCTCGACCATCTGCGCGAATTGCGCGCAGGTTACGTCGCCTACCCGGTACAGCCAGCGACTGCCTCTGTGTGGCCACGTTCCGGCACTCCCGCGCCCAATGCCTATCCACCGGAGGCAATCGCTCCGTAGCTTTGCGGCATGTAAACGTCGCTTCAGATCGAACAGGAAGTGAGCATGCGTTCCAGCACGCTGCGCGTGGCGGGACTGCAAGGCGGCAGCGGCTGACGACGTGGCCGAAATTCCGGCTCAGCTTCCGCAACCGTGGTCTCGTTTGCCGTTTCGTGTTCTGCGGGATCGTCCATTTGCGCCGCGACGAGTTCGCTGCGTAGCACACGGATTCCATCAGGAGCTTCGATTCCGAGGCGTACGGTGCTTCCCTTGACCCGCAGGATCGTAACCGTGATGTTCTCGCCGATTTGAATTTGCTGTCGTTGCTTCCGTGTCAGAACCAGCATGTCACACTCCTTTGCTCAGTAAACTAGAAAAGAATTTGATGAGAGACTTGAAAAGCCAGCGGTCGTGAACGTTTTTCTGTAGCTGCATTTGGCATGCCAAACTATTCTTCATTACGCTTTTCGCCGCCGTTAGTTCGCGCCATCGCCGCCAATGCACGGCGAAAAACGAAGTTCTTCTGGCTGAGGTTTTCATAGCGGCCCTCGCGATGGGCTAGTGTACGTATGTTCCAAATCTACAATCGCGTTGAAAAAACCTCTGGAATAGCGAGTGTTTGCGGCGATGGCGCAAACCCTAACGGCATTGCAGCACGCTAGCGTTTCTCCGCAAACACGGTAGTTGCCAGGAAACGGCAGGAGGGCGACTTTCGGTGATAGCACGTTGTCGCCGATTTGGGGCATGCGACTAATTCGCTTCGATAGTGCGCACAAATTGTCCCCACTGGCTGTCGATCGTTCAGCGGCGCAAGGGGCTCGCTTTTTACCGCTTGCCAGGTTTTGGAATTCGTCGTTGTTTGGAAACGCCGACGCGACTACCTGGAAGCGATGTCCGATTGCGGAGCAGCCGCACGGCTGAGAGTTGCAGGGAACTGACGCGGCATTTGCGACATAAACGACGAAATGGCGCTCGCGTCTGCCGCGACCGGCGCTAGTGCTGCTCTTTACGCCGAATCTGGTCGCGGAGAATCGCGGCCCGCTCATATTGTTCTGCCGCGATGGCGCGGGCGAGCTCTTCTTGCAGCGAGATGTCGATTTTGTAGTGCTCGCGAATCATTTCTTTCAATTCGCCGAGCCGCGCTACCAGTTCATCGTCGTCGAACGAGTCGCTTGCATCGTAGCGAGTGTAGAGATCGCGAAAACGCCGGATCCCGTCTTC
>JAGQOS010000378.1 GCA_020427265.1 Planctomycetales bacterium | reverse complement strand
ATCAGGCCCGCCGCAACGCACCGTGTGTGCTGTTTTTCGACGAAGTCGACGCGCTCGGTGCGAGCCGCAGCGATATGCGCAGCGGGGCAGGGCGGCAAGTAATCAATCAGTTTCTGGCGGAACTCGACGGCGCTAATTTTTCGAACGAAGGCGTCCTGATACTCGCGGCGACGAACGCACCATGGCATCTCGATTCGGCGTTTCGGCGGCCCGGCCGATTCGACCGTATCTTGTTCATTCCGCCGCCCGATGTCGAAGCCAGGACATCGATTCTGGAAATCCTGTGCCAAGGCAAACCGCAGCGGGATCTCGACTTTCGCTGGCTCGCCAAGAAGCTGCCCGACCTTTCCGGCGCCGACCTGAAGGCGGTTGTCGACCGGGCGATCGAAGCGAAATTGACCGAGGCGATGAAACAGGGCGTGCCAACGCCATTGGCCAACAAAGACCTGACGGCGGCGGCCAAGCAGGCGCGTCCAACGACTAAGGAATGGTTCGCCACGGCCCGCAACTACGCGCTCTACTCGAATCAGGGCGGCCTGTACGACGACATCCTCAAGTATTTGAAACTGGGATGAATTCTTCGCACCTTCGCGCCCAAGTCTATTTTCGACAGGCTCGCTACGACCGCGCGCAGGCCGAACTGATGCAAGCGCTAGCAAACGATCCACACGACGCCTACGCGCACGCGATGTTGGCCTTTTGCCTTAACGCGCAACGCAAATATACCGAGGCCACTCAAGAAGCAGAACAGGCCGTGCATCATGAGCCCGATAATCCGTTTGGACACTACGCCTTGGCCAGCGTCTTGGAGCATCGCAATCTGCTCGACCGCGCTGTTGGGACGATTCGCGAAGCGATTCGTCTCGCCCCTTACGATGCGGACTACGCCTCATTTCTGGCTCATCTCCTTTATCGCAAGAAGCAGTGGGAAGACGCGTTGGGGGAAGCCAACCGCGGCCTGAGTATCGACCCCCAGCATACGCGTTGCGCCAATGTGAAAGCCTTGGCGCTCGTGCAATTGGGTCAGCAGCAAGAGGCGGACGCCACGTTAGCGCATGCACTGCGCGAAAGTCCCGACGACGCCGACTCGCACGCTTCCAAAGGTTGGTCGCTGTTGCAGCAAGGTCGGCATACCGAGGCCAAGCATCATTTTCGCGAAGCATTACGGATCGACCCCGACATGGAATGGGCGCGCTACGGCATGGTCGAAGCGCTCAAAGCCAAGAACCTTGTTTACCGAATCATGCTCAAGTACATGTTCTTCATGAACAAGTTGGCGAGCCGCGGCCAATGGACCGTGGTTATCGGAGCCTATCTTGCATTTCGGGTGCTGCGGTATTTGTCGCAAATCTATCCGCAATGGGACTTCCTGCTGTTGCCGCTCATCGGCTTGTATGTTGTCTTCGCCGTGCTGACTTGGATTGCCAAGCCGTTGTTCAATTTGATGCTGCGGCTCAGCCGCGATGGACGACTGGCGCTCTCGCACGAAGAGCGCGTGGCGTCTAATTGGATCGGGATGTGTATTTTGCTGGCGATTCTCTTCGGACTTGCCGCTGCCGTATTGAGCAACGGCGCTTTGGCGCTGGCTGCGGTTTTCAGCGTGGCGTTATTGATCCCGGTCTCGGCCATTTTTCACTGTGAACCAGGTTGGCCGCGGCTCGCCATGGCCGTATTTACGGCCGTCCTGGCCGCGTGCGCAGCGGCAGGAATCCAACGGATTTCAGCCGAAGACGAATCGGGGGGCATGCTCTTCGTGGGCGCGTTCTTGCTCGGATCATTCCTGGCCCCCTTGGCCGGCAATCTTCTCGTCCAGGTGCTGCCACGACGCGATTGATTAGCCGGCAAGGCTGCGGGCAAGACAACGGTAGCGCGTTGGCGGCCGATTTGTGTTAGAATCTTCAGAGCTTTTGCCGCGGGTTTTGGGACTCGCCTGAACCGGATGCGCTGACGACGCCTACTCGGGTGATGCATCGGCTAGGAACGCGCCTTGAATGCGGAAGTTTGCGACCGATCGCAGCGGCTCGAGCACTTGTCAACTGAGATGTCCCGTCCTCACGAAAGCGGGCTCGCCGCTTGCCCCTTTGAGTACCGCTCATGCCACGACTCTTCTACCTGCTTTGCACGGCCTCGCTACTGGGTATGGCGAGCAACACCATCCACACCGAACGCCCGGTGCACGTCTTCATCTTCTCGGGGCAATCGAACATGTCGGCGATGGATCCAAGACGCGGTTTTCTATCCGAGGCGCAACGATTATTCCCCAATGCCGAGATCGAATATTTGCATGTCGCTCAGTCGGGCGCACCGATCCGTCTTTGGATCGACGAGTGGAACCTGATCGCAGCGCGGCACGGCGTCAAACAACGAATGGGTAACGGTGCGAGGCGAAACTACCGCCAGATTCTCTCTCAGTATCGGCGAATTCTCCAAGAGCATCCGCACCCAGCTTCTGTGACTTTCTGCTGGATGCAAGGCGAGCGGGACGCGACGGAGAAGATTAGTAAAACGTACCGAGAAGCGCTGACACAATTGATCTCGAACCTGCGCCGCGATCTGAAGCAGCCCGATTTGAATGTGGTGATTGGGCGTATCAGCGACCACGGCGCGCGAAGCATCGATTGGCAAACGATTCGTCGCGACCAGGTAAGTGTCGCGACTCAGGATTCGCGTGGCGCTTGGATCGATTGCGATGACCTGAACGACAAGCGAAACAACCACGGCTTTCGCATCAACGACCTCCATTACACACAAGCTGGCTACGCCACGCTCGGTCGACGTTTCGCCCACCAGGCTGCAAAGCTGATCGCGGGAAAGCCACCTGCGACTGACGGCCGGCCCACGCGCGATGCAGTTGTGACCGCGAAGAACTGATCTTGCCTGGCGGCCATTCGTACCTTCGCTTGTTATACGCCAGGTAGGTGGATTGACACCCGGCCAGCGACATGCTAGCGTGCTAGGTTTCGCCCATGTGCCTAGGCGTACTTTTTGGGCCGGCGAAATCTTTCTATTCTGATTCAGACCTATTCCAATTCTATTTGGGCGGAGACTCTTGACTATGAGCGGTGAAGTCCGACGTGGCACGCTTCTTTGGGCTAGCTTCTTGACCTTGATCGCCGCCGGCGTCGGATTCGCCGTACGCGGCGGAACGCTGGGTGCGTGGGCCAAGCAATTTGGATTCACGAATACCGAATTAGGAACCATCACAGGTGGCGGTCTCGTCGGCTTCGGCGTGGTTATCGTCATTGGCTCCATTATTGCCGAGCGTATTAATTACAAAACCGTGTTCGTCCTCGCGTTCATCCTTCACATTCTGTCGGCTGTTATCACGCTGGCCGCCACACCGGTCTATGAGGCAGCGGGCAAGGATGCTACCTACTGGTGTCTTTACATTGGCTTGTTCATGTTTGCAGTAGCCAACGGCCTATGCGAAGCGGTGATCAACCCGCTGATTGCCACGCTCTACTCCAAGCAGAAGACGCACTATCTCAATATTTTGCACGCTGGCTGGCCTGGCGGTTTGATCATCGGCGGCCTGCTGGCAGCATGTTTTCTCGGCGAGAATGCGTTCGTCACACAATTGCGATGGGAGATTCCCATGGCACTATTCTTAATTCCAACTGTGCTGTACGGCGTGATTGTTTTCAAAGAGTACATTCCACCATCGGAAGCGGGCGCCGCCGGCGTCGGCTTCGGCACGATGCTTAAGGAATTCGCCGCCCCGATGCTCTTATTTCTGCTCTTCCTGCACGCCTGTGTAGGCTACGTTGAACTCGGCACCGACTCATGGATTTCGAAAATTACTGAGTCACTACTCACCGGTCAGGGATTGATTCTGTTTGTCTATGCATCGTCGATCATGTTCATCCTGCGTTTTTTTGCGGGACCGATTGTCGAGCGCATCAATCCTCTGGGCTTGTTGTGCATGAGCGCCCTACTCGGCACGACGGGGCTCTACACGCTTGGCTCTGTTCAGTCGGCGGCTGCCATTTGGATTGCCGTAACCATTTACGGACTTGGTAAAACGTTCCTTTGGCCCACAATGTTGGGTGTGGTCGGTGAGCGATTTCCGCGAGGCGGTGCTTTAACTATGGGCGCGGTGGGAGGCATCGGCATGCTTTCGGCCGGCCTGCTCGGTGGCCCCGGAATTGGCTACACACAAGACGTCTATGCGTCGCGAGACCTGGAGGAAAAGGCACCGGAAACACATGCCCGTTACGTGGCCGATGGAACGAATCGCTTCTTGTTCCTACCGCCGGTCCAAGGCCTCGATGGGCAGAAGGTCGGCACGGTTTTAGACGAAGGAACGACACTTAAACGCGATTTCGAAATTCTCTCGGCGGAGAATCGCGCGCCGGAGGGTCTCGTTGCGTTGCACGACTGGTGGACTTCTTCGGCAGAACAGCACCTGGAAACCGACCGTCCCCCGGTGCACGATGCTGTTATTCAGGGAAGTCGCATGGCTTTGAAGTGGACGGCCGCTGTCCCTGCGACAATGTTCATCGGTTACTTGGCGCTTGTACTCTACTTTACGTCGCGCGGAGGCTACACAGCCGTCGAGATCGGGCCCGAGGGCGAACCACACGAAACCTCGCGTCACCCATCTGCTGAAGATGCGATCGAAGAAGGCGAAGAAGGCCCTTCTAGCGGCCAAGCTTAGTATGTGTCGAGCATGCAGGTGTCGCCATTTGCCGGACAATGGCGTTGCCAACACCACCAAAGAGATCGGCACCCTTAATAATTACTGCCACCTTCGCGAAGTCGCATATAGATTTTCTGCACTTCGCGCAGGCAGCACTGCCCGTTGGCGGCGACCTGTTGGCAGCGAGCCGCGTCGGACTGCGATTTGGCTAACAGTTCGCGAATTCGGATTGGTGTTCCTTCGGCGACATCGGCTTCGATCTCGCTGTAGGTGAATTCGAAGCACGCGCAGATCGATGCGTCGGGGTCCTTGGGAAACACCGGGCGTTGCAATTGCGCGACGCTTACATTCGCGCCCAACAAATCGAAATAGGCGATCTCACAGGCGCCAAACGGGCAAAACCAACCCGCGGCGCCGATCTTTTGGCGGTACGGCGGTAAGACGAGCGCATCGA
>JAGQOS010000377.1 GCA_020427265.1 Planctomycetales bacterium | reverse complement strand
ATCAGGTGCGCAACGCTGATCTCATCGAACCGCCCCAGCGTTTTGATGGCAGCAAGCTGAACCTGCCGCGGCTGGCGATAGTCGATAAGCGGCGTCAGCAACGTGCGGGCTTCGGCAAACGGCGCAAAAGCGAGCATTCCAATCGCGTCCGTGCGTTGCCGGACGGCAACACGTTCATCGCCGACAACTTCTCGGGCGTTTCGCATCATGGCGTCGATCGCTTCACCCGAGTTCTGCTCGACAAGCCGCCGCAACGGCTCGCTCTTTCCGCCGGCGCCGTCGAGGGAATTGGCGATCAGCTGCCGCACAAAGTCGTGCCGATCTTCCCCACCGTTACGGATCAACTGCAGCAAGCAGGCCACATCGCGATCCTGATTGCTCGCTCCAATCTGCCGCGCCAGTTGCAAGACCAGGTCGCGCCCCACATCGGTTGCGCAAAAATCACGATCCACGCCAAGAGATAGCAGCAACTCGCCGGCACAATCGCTGGCCGATGTCTGCACGGCAAAGGCCATCCAAGGGCCGGTCGTGTCGCTCCGCGCAAGCTGGGCCAGGGCCTCGGCGCGCTGCGGAGTCGAGACGGTTCCCAGCGTAAAGGCGAGTTGGTAACGCACTCGCGCGTCCGCGTCATTGGTCATCGCCAACAAGTTCTGACGCAACTCCGCGGAATCGTTCGCTACGCTTTCGGACAGTCGAACCGCATGTTCGCGCACACGAGAATTTGTATCGCTGAGCTTGCTCAGCACGTCTTCAGCCGACAAGACGCCGAGACCGGCAAGCGAATAGAGCGCGCGAATACGCGTTTTCGGCCGCTTGCTGTTAAGAAGAAGGTGGCGCAGCGGCGCTGCAGCGGCGATCTCCTGACGTTGGTAGATCAGTCGCGCCGCCGTTTCGCGATGCCAACCATTGGGATGCTCGAGCATGGCGACAAGCTCCGCCGTCGTCGCCTTGCCAACCTGCACCGGAGCGGGCTGTTGAAAACCATCGGGAACGAGGCGGTAGATTCTTCCTTGTGCCCGTCCACTCGTCAGGTCGAGATGTCGCTTGATCGTGGGCGGCAAACTAGCCGGATGCTCGATCACCTCGCGCGACATGTCGCAAATATACAACGTGCCATCGGGGGCGTTGGCCATTTGGACAGGCCGAAACCAGATGTCGCGAGAGGCAAGGAACTCGCGTCCTTCGTCCGCGCGATGCGCGACGAAACCGACTCCGTTGGGAACGAGCCGTTTGCGATGGACCAGGTTACTGCCACAGTCGGCGACGAAGAGATTCCCTTGATACTCGGCCGGATAGGCATCGCCGCGATAGATGGTCAGTCCGGTAGCGCCTGTGAAGTAGCCGGCCGGCGTGCCGCCGCCTTCGACCGGCCCCGGAACAACACCTTTGACACGCAGTCGAGTGCGAACGATGCGCCACGGCTCGATCGGACTTGCGCGAAAGACGGGCGCTTGCGGGCCGTCGGAAGCGATCGTACGGGTCGCGGCAGGCGCCGCCATATACGGGTTACGGGCGACGTACCGATCTTCAAAGAAAACGAACTGTGCATGGTCGCTGTTGGAACAAACAAAGCGATTGCCAAAGGCGTCGAACGATTGGCCGTGCTGCCCGCCACCGCTTACGGCCTCGATTGTCAGGGAGCGAGGTTCGATCGCAAAGTCGCGCCGGCGCAGCACCAACGGTTCGGCAGCAGGATTGCGGGGATTGGTCAGCGTCGCTCCGGAGCTGCTCGTCGCCCCGTACAATCGATTGTCTAAACCCCAGACGAACGAATTGAGTAACCCTTGAACGTTTCCCCGGCCGAAACCAGTAGTGACAACCTCCGTTTGATCGGCACGGCCATCGTTGTTTGTGTCCCTGCAATAGAGAATATCAGGCGCGACGCCGACGAATACACCGCCACGCCAGCAGGCAATGGCCGTAGGCCAGGAAAGACCTGTCAGGAAATCGGTTGCCTGGTCGAAGCGACCATCGTTGTCGCGATCGACGAGCCGGCGAATCCTGCCGAGATTCTGTGCGGCATCTTCGCTATAGCCCCGCATTTCGGCGACATACAAATTCCCGTCTTCATCGAAAGCCAGAGCGACCGGATCGGTTACCAATGGCTCCGCCGCAACCTGCTCGATATGAAACCCGGGCTGCAGTTGAAACGTAGTCAGTGCATCGTCTGGCTTGATCGGGGGAATGCGAGGCAATTCCGCCGAATAGTCGCGGTCCGTCGAATCCACGTTCTCCGCAACCGGCGGGTCGCCATGCGCAACACCGCCTAGCAACAGGAGCGCGGGCAAGAGGAGTCTTGTCGAAATAACCGCGAAGTTCTGCATGAATTCGCTTCCCGTTCGATTGCTCACCCCTGCAGGTCTGCATAAACCTTTGTCAGATCGAGCTTGTCGCCCGTGGCTTGTTGCAATTCAAGCAAACGCGAATAAAGTTGCTTCACGGTTGCTTCATACTCAGCCGAACCCGCCAGGTTTTTCATTTCGCGCGGGTCGTCTTTCAGGTTGAACAGTAACACTTGCTTGGCATTGGGATACAGGATCAACTTGAAATCGCCATGCGTCACCGAACGCTGCACGCCGAGATAAGCGCCGTAGATCGCTTCGTAATTTCCTTGCTTTTGCTCGCCACGTAACTGAGGCAACAAGCTATTAAACTCGACATGCTCCGGCTTCGACACTTGAGCCAACTCGAGCGTGGTCGGCATGACATCCTGTAGGTAGATGCGATTCTCGATTCGCTTGTCCTTGGGCACATCCGGTCCCACGACGACAAAAGGCACGCGGACACTGTGATCGAAGAGGTTCTGCTTACCCATTAATCCGTGTTGGCCAACCGCCAGGCCATGGTCGGCTGTAAAGAAGATGTACGTATTCTTTGCCTTTCCGGTCTTCTCGAGCCCGGCAAGAATGCGGCCGATCTGGGCATCCATATGCGTGAGAATGCCGTAGTACTCCTGGCGGTGAACTTTCACGGCATGTTCGGTGCGAGGAAAAGGCCCCAACGCTTCGTCTCTCAGGCCCTTGCCACAACCAATGGCATCTTTAAAAGGGTATTCCGGAAGAAAATTCACTGGCACGCGCACCTTGCTCAGCGGGTATTTGTCGACATACGCTTGCGGCGATTGCCGCGGGTCGTGAACGGCATTGAAGGCCAGATACATGAAGAACGGCTTGTCGCTCTCTCCGGCCTTAGCGAGAAAGCCGAGCGCGTCGTCGGCAACGACTTCGCTCCAATGCTTGCCTCCTTCCCAGAATCCGCCGAACTTCGGATCGGAAGGCGACCAGGGATCGGGCGCGTCGGGGAGCGGGCGATTGTAACCCGCTTTGGTCTGTTTGGGCATGCCGCCGCGCACGTGCGCCACATGGTCGAAGGCCTTTTCCGGATTCGCCTTCACATGCCACTTTCCGGTCATATAGGTTTCGTAGCCGGCCGCGCGCATGTATTCCGACCAGAAACGACCCGCCTGTCGTTCCTGCTCGGCCGAATTGTAAACGGTTTGCGAATGCCAGAGAAACCGCCCGGTATTGAGCATCGTGCGGCTCGCCACACAGACAGCTCCGCTGTAGGAACCTTGATTATAGGCATGGGTGAAAGTCACGCCTTGGCTTACCAGACGATCGAGATTAGGCGTTTCGACTTCATCGTTGTTGACAGCATGAATGGTTTCAAAGCACTGGTCATCGGCAAACACAAACAGAATATTTGGCCGCTCCGCTGCGCGCGATACCTGGGCATGCGAGCCAACGTATCCACACAACGCCAATGCCAAGACCAACTTGATTCGCAACATGTTCATTTCCCTCGTGCTACACTTACGTGAAATTTTAGCCGCCACCTATGCTCTAAATACAAACGACCTTCAGCGCGGCCGCAACTAACTCTGATTGCCCAACTGCACCAAATCCGAAAGCAGCCGCTGTGCCGCTCCGGAATCGATCGCCTCGGTCGCTCGCGCTTGTCCCGCTTTCAAATCGTCAACCGCGCCAGCCGTGAACAGCGCGGCGGCGGAATTGAGAATCACGATATCGCGGGCCGGCCCCAGGCTGCCCGCTAGCACATCGCGCACGATTGAAGCGCTCTGCAGCGAGTCTTCAACGGTCAGCGCTGCCAACTCTTGGCGCGCGATGCCGAAATCTTCCGGTGTCCACGATGTCTCCTCAACCCCTGCGGGCGTCACGCTGCTGACGAGAGTCGCATCGGCGAGCGTCACTTCGCCCAAGCCATCGGCGCCCGCAACCACGTGCGCCCGTTTTGTCCCCAGCAAACGCAAGGCCTCGGCCAGCAAGGTGCGAAATTCGCTTCGCCCCGCTCCGAGCAATTGAAAGGGCGCCCCGGCCGGATTGGTAAGCGGGCCCAGCAGATTGAAGATGGTTCCCACGCCCAGCTTTCGCCGTACTGCCGCCACCTGCTTCATGGCCGGGTGCAAGAGAGGAGCAAAGCAGAAGCAAATCCCCAATTCATCAAGACACCGCTCCACCTGGACGACCGTCGCCTCGATGTTCACGCCCAGGGCCGCCAGCACATCGGCGCTTCCGCTGCGGCTAGTGATCTTGCGATTGCCGTGCTTGGCCACCGGCACACCCGCCGCCGCCGTAACGAGCGCCGCCGAAGTACTGATGTTGAAGGTATTCGATCCCGAGCCCCCGGTGCCACAGGTATCGATGAGCCCGTCGCGGCCGGTTTGGATCGGTATCATGTGCCGGCGCATGGCGAGCGCGGCGCCGGCCACCTCTTCGACGGTCTCGCCATTGTTCCTCAAACCAACCAGCAGGAGGCCGATCTGTTCGTCCTGCCATTTTCCGTCCATGATGGCGCCGATCACGTCGGCCGTTTCGTCCATCGACAAATGTTCGCCCGCGGCGACTCGGCCGAGCGTGGATTCGATCATCGCTGATAACTCGTCGTACTCAGTTTCGTGACAAAAGGCCATTGTAGTGGCGCAAATTCGGCATTCCAACCATTTTCGTCAACAAAGCCTCGCACAGTTGCCGGGCTTGCTGCGATTCGCCGCACGTCTTAGAATTGGCAAACAAGGAGCCAGTGACGGTCCCAGGAATCCGCAGCATGGAATTGGCTGAATGAGCAGGAAGGTGATAATCGACG